>JAJZRT010000202.1 GCA_021802595.1 Pseudomonadota bacterium | reverse complement strand
GCCTGACAAGCCATCTCGGCGAGCCGCTTGGTCGCCCCCATCACGTTGGTCGGATTGACCGCCTTGTCGGTGGAGATCATCACGAACTTGCCGACGCCCTGCGTCTGTGCCGCCGCGGCGACCACCTGCGTGCCGAGCACGTTGTTGCGCACCGCCTCCCACGCATTGACGTTCTCCATCAGCGGGACGTGCTTGTAGGCCGCGGCATGGAACACCACGGCCGGCTGCTGCTCGGCCATCACCCGGCCCACCCAGGCGGCGTTCTTGACGTCGCCGATGACGGGGACGATCGCCAGCCCCGGAAAACGCTGCGGGAGTTCCTGCTCCATCGCATACAGCGCCAGTTCGGACTGCTCGAACAGCACCAGCCGGGCCGGCTCGAAGCGCGCGATCTGGCGACACAGCTCGGAACCGATCGAGCCGCCGGCGCCGGTCACCATCACGACCTTGCCAGTGAGCAGCCGGTGCAGGCCGCTGTCGTCGAGCTGCACCGGGTCGCGGCCGAGCAGGTCGTCGAGCTCGACACGACGCAGGCTCGACACCGACACCCGCCCCGCCACCAGATCCTCGAGCGAAGGGATCGTCATCACGTTGAGGCCAGCTTCCGTGCAGCGCTGGGTGATGCGCTTGCGCACCTCGTGCGCCGCCGACGGCAGCGCCAGCACGATGTCCTCGACCTCCATCTTCTTCGCCCAGGCCGCGACCTCGTCAAGTGCACCCAGCACCGGAAGGCCCTGCACCAGCCGCCCCTGCTTGCCACGGTCATCGTCGAGCAGGCCGACGACGTGG
Organism: Pseudomonadota bacterium; assembly: GCA_021802595.1. The sequence continues at coordinate 6,060 of JAJZRT010000202.1, read as the reverse complement.
AACCCCGCCGGATTCCGGGCAAGCTCGCGCAGCAGGAAATCCGCCGCCGACCCGGCGCCCGCGACCAGTACCGGCTTGCTGTCCGGATGCAGCATGCTGGCCAGCCGATGCTCCTTCCACGCACGATACGCCAGACGGCTGCCCCCCATCACGGTCACCAGCAGCAGGGGATCGAGGATCAGCACCGAACGCGGCACCACCGCACCGACCCGGAACAGGACCAGCGCGACCGGCACCAGCAGCGCCGCGATGCCGACTGCGAGGACGATGCGCTTGAGGTCCGGCAGGCTGGCGAAGCGCCAGATGCCGCGATAGAGGCCGAAGCGCCAGAACACCACGGCCTGCAGCGGCACCACCCAGGCCAGCGTGGACAGCGCCGCCGCCTGGAACTCTGCCGGCACCGCCAGATTGAAGCGCAGCCAGTAGGCGCCGAGCCAGGCAAGGACCGCCACCAGCACGTCGTACAGGATGATGATGACGGTGCGGTAACTAAGCTTCATGGCGGAGCCGGCGCCAGCGAGAATCGATCACGAGGAAGAGTGTCAGGTAGATCACGGCCGACAGTATAAGCACCAACGGAGCGTGCGACGGCATCACGCGCAACACGAACGCCAGGGCAGCCACCATCAGCATCAGGACGTACGCTCCCACTGCAAGCTGGCGATGCGTCGCACCGAGCAGCACGACGCGCTGGTAGTAATGCGAGCGGTGCGCCTGCCAGATCTTCTCGCCCCGCAGCGCACGCCGACCAAGCGTGACGCTGGCATCGGCGATGAAGGGCGAGAACACGAGGAGCGGAAACAGCCACGGCCACGCACCCCGCATCGCCCCGCTGATGCCGAGGGTCGCGGCGAGAAAGCCCAGCGGAATCGAGCCGGCATCGCCCATGAACAGCCGTGCGGACGGGAAGTTGAAGCGCAAAAAGGCCAGCGCCGCCGCCGCGATCGCCGCGCAGAATGCCGCCAGCCCCGGCGCATCGCCCAGCCAGGCCGCGACCGACAGCGCACCGAAGCCGATCACCGCCATGCCGCCAGCCAGCCCGTTTGCGCCGTCCATGAAGTTGTAGAGATTGGTCATCCACACCACCGCCAGCATGCCGGCCAGCAGCGCCCAGCCGGTGAGCCCCAGCGCAAACAGGCAGCCGGACGCCGCGAGGAAATGGGCCAGGAAGCGCACCCGAACCGGCAAGCCACGCACGTCATCCAGTAACGACACCGCCGCCAGCGCGAACGCGCCCAGCACCACCGGCAGCAGCGTGGCGTCGGCCAGCCACCCGCTCGCCACAGCGATCCCCGCCATGATGCCGAGTCCGCCGATGCGTGGCGTCGGCGTTGCGTGCAGCGAGCGCGCGTTGGGATGATCCATCGGCAAGACGTGGCGGCGCCGCAGCAGCCCGACTAGCGTCAGCCAACTCACTGCAAACGCCGCCCACGGGGCCATCCACTCAACAGACATGATTGTGCGATTGGGTTGCCCTGGATGCACTCCCGGTTCGATCGCCCCGAGCCTTTCGACCCCGCTCAGGACAGGCCGCTTCGACAGGCTCAGGACAGGCCGCTTCGACAGGCTCAGGACAGGCCGCTTCGACAGGCTCAGGACAGGCCGCTTCGACAGGCTCAGGACAGGCCGCTTCGACAGGCTCAGGACAGGCCGCTTCGACAGGCTCAGCCCGAACGGTGATTAGAGTTTCATTATGCGCACTGTACGTACCCCTGGTTCCGTTCGCCCTGAGCTCGTCGAAGGGCTGCGCTGCGCTGATCTCGGCACGAGTGAATAGAGCTTCAGTTCTATCGAAGCACAACCAACATTTGTCTAGCTTCGACAGGGTGCTCCTGAGCATCGTCGAAGGGCCCGGGCTTGCTGCGGCGCTGTGCGGGCGTCGTCGTCCAAGGCGTTCACCCCGACAAAACAAAGCCCCGCCTCGCTCGATCTGTGAAACATCGTCGATCAAATCAATAAGCTTAGGGAAGCGCTGAACAAGTCCTTCGACAAGCTCAGGACGAACGGCAACTTGTTGATTCCGTTCGTGGTGAGCCTGTCGAACCATGAGCGGAATCAACTTGTTCAGCGCATCCTTAGACAAGTCGCACCAACTCCGTATAGGGCACAAGCGCCGCATCGGCGGTGAGCAATTGGGCAGGCAAAAGCAAACTCTGGGCGACCAGAAGGCGATCGAAGGGATCGCGATGGTGCAGCGGCAATTGCGCCACCTTCGCGCCATGCTCGGCGCGGACGGACAACTCAACGAAACCGGTATCCCGTGCAGCCTGCGCGATCGCCTCCGGCGAATAGTGGAAATCGATCTTTCCCAGGGACGCCTTGATCGCGATCTCCCAAATACTCGCGGCGCTGAAATAAACCACGGTTTCAGGCGATTCAAGCTGCGCGACGATCTCCTGCGGCAGGCGTTCCGGCGCGTCCAGCGTCCACAACAGAACATGCGTGTCGAGCAGCAGTACCATCAGCGCCCCTCGAACAGGGCGAGTTCGTCATCAGTCAGCGGCGCGTCGAAATCATCGGGAACATTGAGCTTGCCTTTGAGCAGGCCGAGCCGGCGCTTTTTCGGCACGGCATCCAGCGGCACCAGACGGGCGATCGCCTTGCCCGCCCTGGCGATGACAATCTCCTCCCCCCCCGCCACCCGTTCCAGCAGGCGCGAAAGATGGGTCTTGGCTTCATGAATGTTGACAGTATGCATGGCCACCCCGGATTTGACTAAGCCTAGTCTAGCACGGCATATGGCGCCTTGCGCCAACCGTTGCCGCGAGGCCAGCTTCCATCGAGTAGGGCGGCGTCCAGCCGAGGCGCGCGCGAATGGCCGAGCTGTCGACATGAAGCGAGCCGGTCAGGCGCGCAACGGCTGCCCGCTTGCCCAGCACCGCCCCGGCGAATGCGAGCACGCCCACCGGGACCGGGAGCAGACGCGCGGGCCGTCCCATGGCCCGCGCAATCGCGCGGACCAGTTCCGGCGTCGAAACCGGCCGCCCATCGTCCAGCAGAAAGGTCTGCCCGGCGGCGGCCGGATGTTCAAGACAAACCCGGATCGCGTCGACGAAGTTGCCCAGGTAAAGCAGGCTGCGGCGGTTGCGGATCGCACCGAGCGGCAGCGGCCAGCCGCGCGCCACGGTATCGAGCAGGCGCCGGAAGTTTGCCTTCACGCCCGGCCCGTACACGAGCGGCGGCCGCAGGATCACGACTTCGAGACCGGTCTCGCGGGCAATCTGCAGCAGCCCCTGTTCCGCCTCCCACTTGGAAACCGCGTAATCGTCCCCGGGCGCCGGCGGATCCGTTTCCCGATAGGGGGCGTCGCGCCCCTCGCCGTTGACCTTGATGCTGCTGACGAAGACGAAACGCTTCACCCCGGCCTGCGCCGCCTGGCGGGCGAGGTTGAGCGTGGCGGCCGTATTGATCGCGCGATAGAGCGCCAGCGGATCGTCAGCCGTGTCGTGCATCACATGGACGCGGGCGGCGAGGTGGACGACGGCGTCACAATTGGCGAGCGCGGCTGTCCAGTCGATTGCCCCGTCGATTTCGCCGACCACGGATTCTCCGGCGAGGCCGGCCGGACGCCGCACGGCAGCCACCGCGGCGTGCCCGCGCTGCCCCAGGTGCGCGCACAGGGCGCGGCCGACGAACCCGCTGGCGCCGGAGACCATGGTCTTCATCTGTGCAGGAACTCAAGCAGTTTGGCCGGGTATTTGGACAGAATCCTCGGCAGGCTGGTCCGGATGCCGTTTTCCCTGCACGCTCGCAAGACTTCCCGGTTGAGCAGCAGGGTGCTGCGCCAGCCGCCGGTGCTGATGCCGCCGGTCCGCATGCGCACCATCACTTCCGGTAGGTGGCGATACTTCAGCGTACCGCCATGGAACACGCGCGCCACCAGTTCGAAGTCGCCGGCTATCCGGTAGTCGGGTCGGAACAGGCCGAAACGCTCGTACACCTGGCGTCGCAGGAACAGCGTTGGGTGCGCCGGCATCCATCCCCAGGCAATGCGGTCGGGGCTGAAGAGTTCCGACCGGTAGCGTCGCAAGGGCCTGTCGGGGCGTTCGGGACGGACGAACTCGGCATCGCCGAACAGGGCATCGAGCCGCTCTTGCGCCATGGTCGAAGCAACCCGTGCCAGGACACCGTCGTCAGCGTACACGTCATCCGCATTGAGCAGGCCGATGACGTCTCCCGTTGCCACGCGCAGGCCCTTGTTCATCGCGTCGTAGATGCCCTTGTCGGGCTCGGAAATCAGCCGTGCGACGCGCCCCCCCTGGCGCTCGACGACAGCTAGGGTGCCGTCGGTCGACGCCCCGTCCACCACGATGTGCTCGATGTCGGGATGCGTCTGCGCGGCGACCGATGCGAGCGTGTCGCCTATGGTATGGGCCGCGTTGTACGCCACCGTGACGATGCTGATTTTCATGTTCCTGCGCGCTGCGTTCTGCACTGCTCTGCAAGTCCCGCAAAATCCCGGGCGTAGCGTTCGACGCCTTGAAGCGCGGCAGTTCGCGCGGCATCGGCGCGCTGCGTGCGCTGCGACGCATCGAGCGGAACGAATGCATCCAGTGCGTCGGCAAGCGCCAGGGCGGAATGGCGATCGAAATACGTGGCGCCATTCCCCATCTGTTCCCGATGCACATCCAGGTCCGACAGCAGCATGGGGGTTCCCATCGCGCGCGCTTCCTCGACCGTCGTGCTCCAGCCCTCGAACAGGGACGGGTTGAGCAGTGCCGTGCAGGCGCGCATCAGCAGCGCCAGATGTGGATAGGGAATCATCCCGAGCAACCGGAAATTCTCGTCCAGGCCCGATTTCTCCAGCCTTGCCCGGAACGCCGGGAAATAGTCAGGCGCGCGCGGATCGGCTTGCTTGCCGGATGCGGCGACCACCACCCGTCTGCCGCGCTGCCGCAGCATGTCGATGGCATCAAGGACCAGGCCATGATTCTTGTGCCGCCAGAATTGATTGGGCATGAAAAAGAAGTCTGCGGGCAGGCCGTAGACATCGGCGACCGCGCGCGCCTCTGCCAGCGGGACCTCGGGACCGGGCGAGACGGCAAAGTGAACCGTGCGGGTCCGCCCCCGCGTGGACGGGTAGTAACGCTCGCACGCATGACGGGCGTCATCGCTGCTCAGCATGATGGTGCGCCCACCCAGCACCTGCGCCCGGAAGCCGACTTCGCGCTTCCACCAAGCGCCACGCGAGAACAGGTGCGGCAGCGCCCTGTGCTGGAAATCCGGAATCCAGGCAATGGCAGGCATGCCAAGACGCCAGCCGAAGAACTGTGCGGATTCGAATACCACGTCGATAGTGTGCGCCCGGAATAGCCGTTGTAGGGGAACATCGCGCCCCAGCAGCATGGCCTGCATCAGCGAACGCGGGCGCCGCGCTGCATTCAGCAGCGGCGTGGCCACCAGTTCCACCCCCGGGATGCCGGCAAGCGCCGCCCGTTCTTCGATACTGCACAGGTCCCCCACGAACAGCACGGGGGTAAGTCGATCCCGCTGATGATCGGCCAGCGCCTTCAGCAGGTTCAGCAGATAGTTATGGCCCCCCGTCCAGTCCTTTCCCCCGATCAGGGTAAATGCCACGCGCATCAGGTTTCCGCCCCTGCCTGAGTGCGATACCAGGCCACGTAGTCGGCGACCCCCTGCGTCACCGGAATGCGGTTCACGATTCCGCAGGCATGCATGCGCGTGACATCGGCCACGAGGCTGAAAGGATCGCCCGGCCGGGAACGGCCGCTGAACGACACGGTCGGCGCGAGGGCGCCCGGCCGCGTCCAGCACGCCGAGACCAGCGCCGCAATGTCACGCACCGACGTCGCCACGCCTGCGGCCAGATTGATCACGGGCGCCCCGACGTCGGCCAGATCGCAGGCCCGCTCCAGGCCCTGCACAACGTCGCGCACATCGATCCAGTCCCGCAACTCGTTGCCGCTGCCCCCCAGTTCGACCGGGCCGCCCGCAGCGATCTTTCCGCACAGGTCCCATAGCAGCTGCTTCTTCAGGCCGGGGCCATAGACCGAGAAGAGGCGCGGCAGGGCAAGCCTGAGACCGAAGTTCGACGCATAG
>JAJZRT010000201.1 GCA_021802595.1 Pseudomonadota bacterium | reverse complement strand
CTTTGCGCCCAATGCCTTTATCCGGATCGCGCCCGACGACACCGTGACGGTGATCGTCAAGCATCTGGAAATGGGGCAAGGGGTCAATACCGGTCTGCCGACCCTGGTGGCCGAGGAACTGGACGTGCCCTGGGAAAAGATCAGGGTCGAAACAGCGCCGGCTGACGCCAAGCTGTATAACAACCTGCTCTGGGGGCCGATGCAGGGCACCGGCGGCAGTACCGCCATGGCCAATTCATTCGAGCAGTTGCGCCGGGCGGGCGCCACCGCGCGCGCCATGCTGATCGCGGCAGCGGCGGATAACTGGAAAGTGGATACCAACACCCTCGTCACCCTGGATGGCATGGTGCTGCACCGCCCCAGCGGCCGCAAAGCAAGCTACGGACAACTGGCGGAGAAGGCGGCAACGATGCCCCAGCCCGCCGAAGTAGCACTCAAATCACCCCAGGATTTCAAGTACATCGGCAAGCAGTTCAAGCGCACCGACTCGAAGGCAAAATCCAACGGCAGCGCCCAATTCGCCTCCGACGTGCGGCTTCCCGGCCAGCTCACCGCTTTGCTTGCGCGCCCGTCGGTCTTCGGCGCCAGGCTCAGGCGCGTCCAAACCGAGCGGGCGAAGGCGGTACCCGGTGTGCGTGCCGTAGTCGAAGTGCCGCAAGGCGTCGCGGTAATCGCGACGGACTTCTGGTCGGCCAAGAAAGGCCGCGACGCGCTGCAAATCGAGTGGGACGAATCGGGCGGCGCACGAGTTTCGACGACTGAACAACGCGACCAGTACCTGGCGCTGCTGAATCAGCCCGGCAAGGTGGCACGCAGCGAAGGCGATGCGGCGCAGGCCCTCGCCCAGGCGGCAAAAAAACTGGAAGCGACATTCGAGTTCCCCTATCTCGCCCACGCACCGATGGAGCCGCTCAGTTGCGTCGTGCAATTGAAGGACAGCGGTTGCGAAATCTGGGCCGGCTCCCAGTCGCAGACCAGCGATCAGGCCACCGCTGCCCAAATTTTGGGGATCAAGCCGGAGCAGGTGAAAATCCATACCCTGCTGGCCGGCGGCAGCTTCGGCCGGCGCGCCAATCCCGCCTCCGACTACATCGCGGAAGCCGTCTCGGTGGCGAAGGCCACACGCGATCTCAGCGCGCCGATCCACCTCATGTGGACGCGCGAGGACGATATCCGTGGCGGCTATTACCGGCCTATGTTCGTCCACGCCATCAGCGCAGGGCTGGATGCCCAAGGCAACCCGGTAGCCTGGAACCAGCGACTGGTTGGCCAGTCGATTGCCGCCGGCACGGCGTTCGAAGGTGGGCTGGTCAAGGACGGCATCGACATGACGTCGGTCGAGGGCGCATCTAACCTCGCCTACGCCATCCCCAATCTGCACGTTGAGCTGCATTCGCCCAAGCTGGGCGTGCCGGTGCTGTGGTGGCGCAGCGTCGGCCATACCCACACCGCTTTCTCGACCGAGATTTTCATCGACGAGCTGGCAGCGGCGGCAGGCAAGGATCCTTATGCGTTCCGCCGCACACTGATTCAACATCCGCGTCTCGATGGCGTGCTGGAACTGGCCGCGACCAAGGCCGGCTGGGGCACACCGCTGGCGCCGAAAAGCGGGGTGCGGCGCGGGCGCGGCATCGCGGTGCATGAATCGTTCAACTCCTTTGTCGCCGAGGTGGCGGAAGTCAGCGTCAAGCCGGATGGTTCGTTCAGCGTGGATCGTGTGATATGCGCCGTGGACTGCGGCATCGCGGTCAATCCGGACCAGGTCAGGGCACAGATGGAAGGCGGCATCGGCTTCGGGCTTTCCGCAGCCCTGCACAGCGCCATCACCCTCAAGGCGGGACGCGTCGAGCAATCCAACTTCCATGATTATCCGCTGCTGCGCATCAGCGAAATGCCCCGGGTCGAGGTACACATCGTGCCGTCTCAAGCGGCGCCCACCGGCGTCGGCGAACCGGGCGTGCCGCCGCTTGCGCCGGCGGTCGCCAACGCGCTGTTCGCCGCGACCGGCAAGCGCCTGCGCAAGCTGCCGTTCGAAACCTCGGAACTACGGAGTGCATGATGGAAAGCTCGGACCTGGAAGTCCTGCGCACGTGCCTGCAATGGCAGCATGACGGCCATCGCGTGACGCTCGCCACCGTCACCCAAACCTGGGGGTCATCCCCGCGCCCGGTGGGCGCCATGCTCGCAGTGCGCGACGATGGACTGCTTGCCGGATCGGTTTCCGGCGGCTGCATCGAGGCCGATCTGATCGAGCGGGTGCGCGCCGCGCCGCCCATCCGGCCGGAAGTGCTCATTTACGGCGGCTCCGCCGAGGCATGCGAGCGTTTCCGCCTGCCCTGCGGCGGCGCGCTGCAACTGGTGCTGGAGCCGGCGCCTGGCAAGCCCCTGCTGCAAGCGATCCAGGACGACATCGCGCAGCACAGGCTGATCGGGCGGCGCCTCGATCTCGTCACCGGCGATATCCACCTTTACACCCCGCACATCGACGAAACCACGCAGTTCGACGGGCAGACGCTGATCGCCGTGCATGGGCCGCGCTGGCGGCTGCTCGTGATCGGCGCCGGCCAGATATCCTGCCATCTGGCGCAGATCGCCCAAGCCCTGGATTATCAGGTGCTGGTGTGCGATCCCCGCGAGGAATACAGCGCAGCCTGGGATGTTGCGGGTGCCGAACTCGTTCCCGGCATGCCGGACGACGCGGTGAACGCCCTGATGCCCGATGCCCGCTGTGCAGTGGTGGCCTTGACCCATGATCCCAAGCTGGATGACATGGCTTTGCTGGAAGCGCTCAAATCGCCGGCATTCTATGTCGGCGCCGTCGGCTCGAACGCCAATAACCTGAGACGGCGCGAACGGTTGAGCCTGTTCGATCTTTCGAAAGCGGAAATTGACCGCCTGCATGGGCCGGTGGGTCTGCCTATCGGCAGCCGCACCCCGCCGGAAATCGCCATATCCATTCTGGCGGAATTGACCGCGGTGCGACACGGCATCCGGCTTGGCGTTCTGCCTGCCACAGCAAGCGGGAATCACACCTCGCGCCAGTCGATGGCCGCAGCCATATGATCGTCGGCATTCTGCTGGCGGCGGGTACTGGAACGCGCTTTGGCGGCGACAAACTGTTGTTCCCCCTGGCCGACGGCACCCCGGTCGGCGTACAGGCGGCACGCAACCTGCTAAGCGGCGTTGATCATGGCGTTGCGGTGCTGCGTCCGTCAGATCGGCAGCTTGCGCATCTACTGGAAGCGGAAGGGATGCAGGTGGCATTCTGTCCCGGAGCAGAAACCGGCATGGGAACCAGCCTTGCTTTCGGCGTGACTGCCGCGCAGGACGAGGACGGATGGCTGATCGCCCTGGCCGACATGCCGTTCATCCAGCATGACACCATCCACGGCGTAGCCAGCCTGCTTCGAGCCGGCGCGCCGATCGCGGCACCCCGCTACCAGGGACGGCGCGGCCACCCGGTCGGTTTTGCGCGAGCATTTTTCCACGACCTCGCCCAACTCAGCAGCGACCAGGGCGCGCACCCTTTGCTCGCCGCCCATGCCGGGCGGATTCAGATGCTTGAATGCGAGGATCCCGGCATTTTCGCCGACATCGACACCCCATCCGATCTCAGCGGCTTAGAAGACGCTTTCTCCATTCGCATCGATACTCCTGGCATGAAAACCGTGAAGCTATAGTAGTTAGGGCTCGTTAATGAATAAATTGGGCATACGCTGGGGTCGCTTTAGGTGCAGCCCTAGGCGCAAGACGCGCGGTTGTGTCACTCACAACAAGCGGCTTGCAACACCGGGATGCGCCAAAAGCGACCCCAGCCCGGAGGGTTGCTGCGTATTCGGGCGTCTGCGGCGTTGCAAGGCTTGCGAATGGAACGACCATTCGCTGCGCCTCGCGCCTTGCATCCATCCCGAATACGAAGCAACGTATGCCCAATTTATTCATTAACGAGCCCTTAGTTCGGTAGACTCTAATTCCAACCGCACCATTGTCTGGATTCGGGCGGACATGATGAGTGAATCGGGTAGCGTGAAAAGTGCGAGCCACTCACACACCAGGAGAAGCGGTTCCATTTGCTTGGCTGTGCCACTCGACGACAGGTGAGTGACGCCCGGAAGGACAGCCTCGCCAATCAATTCATCGAGGCAAGTTCCCGACCATCCCGGGGAACTCACCAAGGCTTGGGTCCAGGCAATTTTCAGTTGATGCCCTGAATCCCCATGCGGTCGCGCCAGTCAGGCGGCGTGCTATATGCCTTTGGCGTCCGCCTTCATCACCATGCCACCCGGCATGGAAACAAGCAGACTGCATGGCAGATGATCCAGCAGAGAGTGGCCGACCGAGCCGCGCCACCAGCGGTCGAGGGCCGAGCGTTGGTGATGGCCGACGACGACGAGATCGGCACCGGTCTCATGGGCGACAGCTCCGATGGCTTCGACAGACGATTCGTCCGTCCTCAGGATGCCTGTCGCTTCCACCCCGGCCTGGCGCAGGCGCGCGAGCCCTGTCTCGAGAATGGCATTGACGCGAGCTTGCTGTTCCTCGATGTATTCGCCGGGCAGCGGACCGTTCGCCAAAGCCATGGCGGGCGGCGGCGGAATGACCGCCAGCAGATGACAGCGGGCGTTGAAGCGGCTTGCCAGGGCGATCCCTTCCTCGAGCGCGTCCTGGCACTCGGCGCTGCCGTCGTAGGCAAAAATAATGGTCTGGAACATGTGCATCTTCCTCCGATAGCATTGTAAGCGTTTGAGCAATCGGGCGGGCATAGCTGCTCATACTGCCCAACCGTGCTTCAGTCAGTCTATTGCCGCGTGCGCCCCGCTCGCGGCAGCCTGCTTGACCGGCGCCCGCAGTAGCACAACCAGCGGGATCGCGATCAGCGTGATCCACATCATCAGTCTGAAGTCTTGCAAATAGGCCAGCATGGCGGCTTGCCGCGTCACCTCGCCGTTGATTGCCGCAAGTCCCTGGGGTGTGGTCAGGTTGTAGGCATCTGCTTCGACCGCCTGCCTGAGCGCCAGATTGAACGGATTGATGTAGTCGGCGAATGCGGCATGATTGGCTTGCGTGCGTTGCGCCAGATAAGTCATCACCACCGAGATGCCGATGCTGCTGCCGATGTTGCGCATCAGGCTGAACAGCGCCGTGCCCTCATTGCGGTAGCGCGCCGCCAGCGAAGCGAAGGTGATGGTGGACAGCGGCACGAAGATGAAGCCGAGGCCAAACCCCTGCGTGACGCCGGTGCGCACGATGTCCCAACCATCAATGTTTGCATTGAATAGGGTCATTTCCCACAGCGACAGGCTGGTCAGGATGAGGCCGAAAAAAATCATGTAGCGCACATCCAGCCGCCCCGAGAGTTTGCCTACCATCATCATGGCGATCATGGTACCCACGCCGCGCGGAGCCAGCAGATAGCCGACATCGATCACAGGGAATCCCAACAGGCTTTGCATGAACGGCGGAAGCAAGGCCATGGTGGCGAGCAAAATGATGCCGACGATGAAGATAAGCACAAGGCCGACGCTGAAGTTGCGATCCTTGAACAGCCCCGGCTCGATGAATGGGTGGTCGTGAGTGAACATGTGGGCGACAAAGAGATACAGCGCCAGGCCCGCAAGCAGGGCCTCGACGACGATTTCCGGGTTGGCGAACCAGTCCAGCGATTGCCCGCGATCCAGCATCATTTGCAGCGCGCCGATGCCCAGGCTCAGCAGTGCGAAGCCGAGCAGATCGAACCGCCGGGTGCGGTCGATGGGCGTTTCGCGCACGAAGGCCGCGAGCCCGAGCCAGGCCAGCACGCCAAACGGCAGGTTGATGTAAAACACCCAGCGCCAGTTGTAGTACTCGGTCAGCCAGCCTCCAAGCGTGGGTCCGAGGATCGGCCCCACCATCACGCCCACGCCCCACATCGCCATGGCTTTGCCGTGTTGTTCGGGCGGGTAGGTGTCGAGCAGCACGGCCTGTGACAGCGGCACCAGACTTGCGCCAAAAATCCCCTGCAGCAGACGGAACAACACGATCTCGGGGAGGGTTTGCGCCGCGCCGCACAGCATCGACGCCAGCGTGAAGCCGACCACTGACCACATGAAGACGCGCTTGCGCCCCCAGCGCGCAGTGAGAAATCCGGTCAGCGGCATGAAGATGGCCGCTGCCACAATGTAGGACGTGAGCACCCAGGAAATCTGATCCTGGGTCGCGCCCATCGCGCCCTGCATGTGAGGCAAGGCCACATTCGCGATGGTGGTGTCCAGCGCTTGCATGATGGTCGCCAGCATCACCGACATGGCGACCCAGATGCGCTTGGCGCTTTCCGGTTGGACGGCTGCCGCAGGCGCGTTCATGCGCGCGGCCTCAGAGCGTGTATCCGAACAGGCGACGCCGATGGCCGGTGTCGATCTCGACCACCGCGCTCAGGCCCGCGCGCAATTGCGGCAGATCCGGCGCGGCGTCGAGTCTGATCCGCACTGCCACCCGCTGGGCGATCTTGACCCAGTTTCCGGTGGCGTTCTGCGCGGGGATGACCGAGAACTCCGCACCGGTGGCCGGGCTCAGGCTGTCCACCGTGCCTGTCCATTCTGCGTCGGGGTAGGTGTCGATATGAATCGTGACCGGCTGCCCCGGATGAACGTAGGTGAGATCGGTCTCGGTGAAATTGGCCTCGATCCACGCATGGCCGCTGACCACCAGGGCCATCGCCGTCGCGCCCGCGGCGACGAACTGCCCGGGCTTGGGCGGTTTGCTCACGGTGCCGGGCAACGAGGCGCGTACTTCGACGCGCGCCAGATCGAGCTTCGCTTGATCGAGTTCGGCCAGCGCGGCGAGATACGCCGGATGGCGCTCGACCGGCGCATCGACACTGCCGCCCACTTGCGCGCG
>JAJZRT010000200.1 GCA_021802595.1 Pseudomonadota bacterium | reverse complement strand
AGGGCTTCGTCGCCAAAGGATTTCTGCGGTTGAAGACGGTTCAGCATGGTCAGGACGATGGGCGGTTTGTCGATAGGCCAGTTATATCAAGATCGGCGGGATTCGTCAGGAGTTATGCAGAGGTTTCCAATTGAGACAATTGGTTTGAGTTCATATTCGATTTACCTTTGGCATTGGCCGTGCTTCGTAGCTATTAAGATGCTCCACCTGGATTCGCAATTCGGTTGGGTGGTCGGCGCGATCCTTCTTTCGTTCATGCTTGGTTATGCCTCATACCGCTTGGTTGAAATACCCGCGAGACGGTGGCTCCAATCCCTGACATGGCGCGGCACTGCTCGAGCGTCTATGGGTTGGCTGGCACTCGTGGGTTGTTCAGTCATCATTGTTAAGCTGGATGGATTGCCAGAGCGCAGCCCAGCTCTGGTTAATGAATTGGACGGATTAAAGCATGCTGAAGTCGACTCAACATTTCCGGCGAAGTGCGTGAACTGGAAGGTTGGCAACAATCTAGAGCTTTGCCACTTGCATCCCACATCCCACATCCCACATCCCACATCCCACATCCCACATCCCACATCCCACATCCCACATCCCACATCCCACAGCAAAGGTTTGGCTTGTAATCGGCGATTCTCATGCCCAGAACTATTGGCCCTACTTCAATAGCCGCGCCAAAGATCAACCAGTAGATTTCATGACCGCTGCCGGATGCCCGCCACTACCAGGTGTAAATCGTGTAGAAGCTGGCTATTCCTGTCCTTTGGCTATGGAACAAGTTCAAGCATTGGTGCAGAGCGGACTATACGAACGCGTTATCGTGGCTGCCTCGTGGGACGGCTACTTCAGAGCTGACTCACCGATCTGCGCGTGGACTAATGGTCAATGTGATGCGAAACTTAGTTCCCCCGAGTATGCGAGGGACAATTTCCAGCAGGCAGAACGGCTCTGGCGCCTTTGGGTTCAACGAGGAGTGCAGGTGTTTGTCGCATTACCCGAGCCAACGCTTCGTTTCAACCAACCGCGTGAAATGGCACGCCGCACATTTCTAGGCCTCAATATGGCCTCGGCAGAATCAGTTGATGTGAAAGACTATTTTGACGAAAACGGATTGGTACGTTCGTTTCTAGAGCGCGCGGCCGATCATGCGGGAGCAGTAATTATTGATCCGGCTGCACAGTTATGCACCAACATTGAATGCCGCTTTGTCGACGATATGGGTGCCCCCATATTACGGGACAGCAATCACCTTCGAGCAAGTTGGGTGATCAAGGCAATGCACTATCCCGACGCGATTCTCATATACCCGAGCCTGACAATGCATCAAATAAAGTAATCACAGGCAAACAGGTGTGGTTATTCAATCCGTGGTGCTGGCGCGGGCGTCGGTGGGACGGCTTCCCCTACCCCAGCCCGAACGGCCAGGGCACGGGCCTAGCGGCCCAGATCTTCCAGCAGGCTCGACAGGTCGTCGGCGTGTTCCTCTTCCATGGCCAGGATGGTTTCCAGCATGCGGCGCGTGGTGATGTCCTGGTCGCCGATATAGCGGATCATTTCGCCGTAGCTCTCGATCGCGATGCGCTCGGCCACCAGGTCTTCCCTGATCATGTCGATGAGCGAGTCGCCCTCGACGTATTCGGCGTGCGAGCGCATCGCCAGCCCTTCCGGGTTGAAGTTGGGTTCGCCCTTCAGTTGCACGATGCGGGTGGCAATCTGGTCGGCGTGGCCCTGCTCCTCGGTGGCATGTTGCAGGAATTCCTGCGCCACCGCGTCGGCGTTGATGCCGCTGGCCATGAAGAAATGCCGCTTGTAGCGCAGGATGCAGACCAGTTCGGTGGCCAGCGCTTCGTTCAGCAGCTTGACGACGATGGCGCGATCGGCCTGGTAGCCATCGGTGACGGCGCCGTTCTCGATGTGCTTGCGGGCGCGGGCGCGCAGGGTCTTGATGTCGCTGAGGAAGGGTTGCTTGCTTGCAGGGGTGGCTTTGGCCATGTCGATCTCCTTACGGTTTGAGGGTTATCCCAGCGCAGTATCCAGCAGCATCATGACGACAAAACCGCCGATGAGGCCCAGTGTGGCGGCCTGTTCGTGTCCTTTGCGATGGGTTTCTGGAATGATTTCGTGCGATACCACCCAGAGCATCGCGCCGGCGGCAAAGCCGAGGCCGGCCGGGTAGAGGGGGGCAAAGCCCGAAGTCAGCGCAACGCTGACGACGGCGCCGAACGGCTCGGCCAGTCCCGACAGCGCGCCTGCCGCGGCGGCCCGCCAGGGCGTGTAGGCCACGGTGCGCAGCGCCACCGCCACCACCAGGCCTTCGGGAACGTCCTGGATGGCGATGGCCGCTGCAAGCGGGATGCCCACCGACGTGTCGCCGCCGGAAAATCCGACCCCGATCGCCATGCCCTCGGGGAAGTTGTGCAGGCAAATGGCAAACACCATCAGCCAGACGCTGCGCAGGTGCAGCCAGTCGGGACCGTGGCGCCCGGCGCTGTGATGCTCGTGGGGCACCATCTTGTCGGCCAGCAGCAGGAACAGAGCGCCGAGAATCAGTCCGGCGGCCACGAGCAATGCACCTGCCGGCCTGCTGCCGAGCAGGTGGGCGCCTGCGGCAACACCCGGAATCACCAGCGAGAAACACGAGGCGGCCGCCATCACGCCCGCGCCGAATCCGAGCATGATGTCTTCCCAGCGCGGCGAGATGTGGCGGACGAACAGGGCGGGCAGCGCGCCCGCGGCAGTGGCCAGCGCCGCCACGCCCGAGCCCGCCAGCGCCTGCCCCATCGGCGTGTCGAGGCGGGTGCCGCCTTCCGCCACCGCCAGCCATGCCAAGCCGCCCAGCAGTACGGTGGCCAGCGTATTGATGCCCAGCCTGGCCGCGCGGGCGCGGCGCGGGTCATGGAAGAAATCCTGCAGGGCGTGGGCGGCGGTGCTCATTCACTTACCCTAGCCAATCCCCAGCATTTCTTCTTCGTCCGCCGCCGCCATCCCGCCGATGCCGAGTCCGAGCCTGCTCAAGGCGCGCAGCATCGCACGGCGCAGCGGGTGCGCAGGGACGGGATGGACCGGCGCGCTGGCAATGTGGTCGCGGCGGTATTCTTCGTAGACGCTGATCATGCTCATTGCAATCATGGTTGTTCTCCTGTCGTGGAACTGCGTGGCAGCGGCATGACTGCATTCAAATACATTCCATTTCATTTATCCAATAAATTATCTGGAATATATCGATTGACGATGTCGAATCAATGTTCGACTGCCTGCCGAATAAAAACGGCGCGGCGACCAGGCCGCCGCGCCGTGTACGAGGACAATCGATCAGGCGTGCAGATCGAAGCGGTCGAGGTTCATCACCCTGTTCCAGGCCGCGACGAAATCCTTGACGAACTTGGCCTGCCCGTCGTTCTGCCCGTAAACCTCGGCGATCGCGCGCAGCTGCGAGTTCGAGCCGAACACGAGGTCAGCGCGTGTGGCGGTCCACTTCGGCTTGCCGGTCTTGCGGTCGCATACCTCGAACACGTTTTTCTCCGCGTCGACCGGCTTCCATTCGTTCCCCATGTCGAGCAGATTGACGAAGAAGTCGTTCGTCAGCGCGCCCGGTCGGTCCGTGAACACGCCGTGCTTTGCGCCGCCGAAGTTCGCGTCGAGCGCGCGCAGGCCGCCGACCAGCACCGTCATCTCCGGTGCGGTGAGCGTGAGCAGTTGCGCCTTGTCGACCAGCAGCGCTTCGGCCGGCACTTCGGGGAAGCGATCGCTGCGGTAGTTGCGGAAGCCGTCGGCGATGGGTTCGAGCGGCGCGAAGGATGCGGCGTCGGTCTGCTCAGCGCTGGCGTCCATGCGGCCCGGCGTGAATGGAACGGTTACCTCGACACCCGCCGCCTGAGCGGCGGCTTCAACGCCAGCGCAGCCGGCCAGCACGATGAGGTCGGCCAGCGAGACCTTCTTGCGGCCGGCGGCCTGTGCGTTGAACTCGGCCTGGATCGCTTCGAGCTTGCCGAGCACCCTGGCGAGCTGCGCCGGCTGGTTGACCTCCCAGTCCTTCATCGGCGCGAGACGGATGCGCGCGCCGTTGGCGCCGCCGCGCTTGTCGGAGCCCCGGAAACTGGCGGCCGAGGACCACGCGGTGTACACCAGTTCGGACGTACTGAGGCCCGAAGCCAGCACCCTGGCCTTGAGCGCAGCCACGTCCTGGTCGTCGACCAGCGGGTGGTTCACCGCGGGGATCGGGTCCTGCCAGATCAGGTCTTCCTTCGGCACTTCGGGACCGCGGTAGCGGGCCTTGGGTCCCATGTCGCGGTGGGTGAGCTTGAACCAGGCGCGCGCGAAGGCGTCGGCGAATTCCTCCGGGTTCTGGTGGAAGTGGCGTGCGATCTTCTGGTACTCGGGGTCGTAGCGCATCGCCATGTCGGCGTCGGTCATGATGATGGGCACCTTCTTCGACGCGTCGTGCGCGGCCGGCGCCATGTTGGCGTCGGTGTGCGCGACCGGCGTCCACTGCGAGGCGCCTGCCGGGCTGCGCGTGGGAATCCACTCATTGCCGAACAGCATGTCGAGATAGCTCATGTCCCACTTCGTCGGCGTGGGCGTCCACGAGCCTTCCAGGCCGCTGCCGATCTGGTCGCCGCCCTTGCCGCTCTTGTAGCTGCTGATCCAGCCCAGGCCCTGGTTCTCGATGCCTGCCGCTTCGGGCGCGGGGCCCACGTGCGTCGCCGGCCCGGCGCCGTGGCATTTGCCGAAGGTGTGTCCGCCACAGGTCAAGGCGACGGTTTCGTAGTCGTTCATCGCCATGCGCGCGAAGGTCTCGCGCACCAAACGTCCGGACTGCAACGGGTCGGATTTGCCGCCGGGACCTTCGGGATTGACGTAGATCAGGCCCATCTGCACGGCGGCCAGCGGGTTCTCGAAATCGGGCTGGGTGCCGTGGCGCGTGTCGGCGAGCCAGTCCTTCTCGGAGCCCCAGTACACCGACTCGTCGGGCTCGTACACGTCGGCGCGGCCGCCGCCAAAACCGAAGGTCTTGAAGCCCATGGATTCCAGCGCGCAGTTGCCGGCCAGCACGATGAGGTCGGCCCAGGAAATCCGGTTGCCGTACTTCTGCTTGACCGGCCACAGCAGGCGGCGCGCCTTGTCGAGGTTGACGTTGTCGGGCCAGGAATTGGTCGGCGCAAAACGCTGCTGGCCCAGGCCGGCGCCGCCGCGGCCGTCGCCGGTGCGGTAGGTGCCGGCCGCGTGCCAGGCCATGCGGATGAACAGCGGGCCGTAGTGGCCATAGTCGGACGGCCACCAGTCCTGCGAGGTGGTCATCAGCGCGTACAGGTCTTTCTTGACTGCCGCGAGGTCAAGCTTCCCGAATGCCTCGACATAATTGAACGAGGCCTCCATCGGACTGGTCTCAGGGGCAAACTGGCTCAGGACTTTCAGGTTCAGCTGGTTCGGCCACCAGTCATGGTTGGTCGGGGTGCCGCCGCCGGTGGCGGTGACATGGAAGGGGCATTGGCTTTCAGACATGGTACTCACTCCTGTTGTTGGATTGGACAACTCCTGATGGAGTGCTGCATTTAAGACCATGAACAAGAATTTGTCTCATGAATAGTCTAGAATGATTCAATTGATGAAATCGAACGGTGAAGCATGACGCTCCAGGAGCTGAAATACCTCGTTGCACTGGCCGATCACGGCCACTTCGGCCGTGCCGCCGAAGCCTGTTTCATCACGCAGTCGACGCTGTCGACGCAGATCAAGAAGCTGGAGGATTTCCTCGGCGTCACGCTGTTCGACCGCAGCCTCAAGCGCGTCACGCCGACGCCGATCGGCAAGGAGATCCTCGCGGCCGCCCGCAACATCGTCGAGGAAGCGGAGCGCATCCGCGAGCTGGCGAAGCATGCGCAGGACCCGATGGCGCGCACCCTGCATCTCGGCGTGATTCCCACGCTCGGTCCCTATTACCTGCCGCACGCGCTGACGCTGGTGCACAGGAAGCATCCCGGCCTGCGCCTGCTGCTGCGCGAGGAAATGACGCCGCAGATCCTGGAGCATCTGCTTGACGGAAAGCTGGATGCCGGCCTCCTGGCGCTGCCCGTCGCCGACGACGCACTGCGGGTCGAGCCGCTGTTCTACGAGCCGTTCTATGCTGCCCTGCCGGCGGGACATGCGCTGGCCCAGCGCGATGTGCTGAAGGTGTCGGACATCATGGCCGAGAAGCTGCTGCTGCTCGACGAGGGACACTGTCTGCGCGACCAGGCACTCGATGTCTGCGGCGCGGGAAGCACCGGTCGCGAGGAAGTGCGCGCGACCAGCCTGGAGACCCTGCGCCAGATGGTCGGCATGGGGCTGGGTCTGACGCTGCTGCCTGCGCTCGCGGTGGACGCCGCGCCGCGCGTCAGCAAGAAGTCGGTCGAAATACGGCCATTCAAAAGCCCGCCGCCCGGACGCACCATTGGCCTGGTGTGGCGCAAGCGCGCACCTTTCCCTGAAACCTTCGAACGCCTGGCGCAGACGCTGAAGAGCGCGCTGCCCGGCGAAGTGGAGCCTGCCTGATGTCCGATCTCAACGACCCCCGCGTCTTTTTTGCCGCCGAACGCACGCTGATGGCGTGGAACCGCACCGGCCTCACCCTGATGGCTTTCGGCTTCGTGCTCGAACGTTTCGGCCTGTTCCTGCACGTGCTGCGGCAGACACCGGGGGCCGCTGGACGAGACACGTCGTTCTGGATCGGCATCGCCTTCATCACCCTCGCCCTGTGGGTCATCGGGTTCTCCATCGTGCAGTTCCGGCGCGTGCTGAAGACGCTGAAGCCGATCGAAATCCCCGCGCGCTACTGCACCTGGTCGGGGATCGCGATGAACCTGTCGGTGGTGGTGCTCGGTTTCGCGCTGCTGGCCTATC
>JAJZRT010000199.1 GCA_021802595.1 Pseudomonadota bacterium | reverse complement strand
GGGTGGCCTTGATATAGATCAAGGATCAAATTGATAAATGCCAATAATTTTGACGGTGGCAACGGCCTGCTGGCACGGCGCAGGAGGGTTTGAGCCCGATGACACGGCAATCTTCAGTTCCCGAACCGCAGCCCGGTAACGGGCATCTGCCCGCCCTTGGTCTGTCCGCCCTGGCCTTTGCGGTTTGTATCTCGATCTGGACGATCTTCTCGATTCTGGGCATCCAGATTCAGTCGAGGCTGGGCCTGAGCCAGACGCAGTTCGGCCTTCTTGTCGGCACGCCGATCCTGACCGGTTCGCTGGCTCGGCTCGTTTTCGGAATCTGGGCGGAACAGTATGGCGGGCGGATCGTGCTTTCGCTGGTGCTGTTCGGCGCTGCCATTACCACGGCGCTGCTGAGCCTGGCCGGCAGCTATCCCGTTTACCTGCTGGCGGCCCTTGGGGTCGGTTTGTCCGGTGGCGCATTCGCCGCCGGCGTCAGCTACATTTCGCGATGGTACCCCAAGGGGGAGCGAGGCGCGCCGCTCAGCATTTTCGCAGCCGGCAATGTGGGCGCGGCAGCGACCGTGCTTCTGCTGCCGACGGCGGGCCTCACCTATGGCTGGCACATGGCCACCCTGTTATGGGCGGCCGCAGCGGTACTGATGGGTCTGCTGTTCCTGATATTCGCCAAGAGCGATCCGGGCACAGTGGCCCGGCGTGCGGCCGGACGGCCAGTCAGGAAATTCGTTGTTCATCTGGCCCCGCTTCGAAACATCCAGGTCTGGCGCTTTTCCATTTATTACTTCTTTGTGTTCGGGGTGTTCATCGCCCTGGCGCTATGGCTGCCCCGCTATGCGATGGGCGTCTACGGGCTGGACCTGACGGAGGCGGGCGTCGTCGCCGCCGTATTCATCGTTCCCGGTTCGCTGTTTCGGGCCTACGGCAAGGTACTGGTAGACCGCCACGGCCCGCGGCGCGTCATATACTGGACCTTCCTGGTCGCAATCTGCTGCATATTCCTGCTGTCCTATCCGCCGACAGATTATGTCATTAGCGGCGAGCACGGCCCGATCGCTTTTCATCTGGCCCTGGACCTTCCTGCCTTCATCGTCATCATCTTCATACTTGGCTTCTTCCTCAGCCTGGGGAGCGCCGCGGTCTACCGGCACATTCCGGTCTACTACCCCGAGCACATGGGCGCCGTGGGTGGCCTTGTCGGAATGGTGGGCGGACTAGGCGGGCTGGTGTTGCCGCTCCTGTTCGGCGTGGCCAACGATCTGACCGGAATCTGGCAGACCTGTTTCATGCTGTTGTTCGTGCTGATGGCGGGTGGCCTGGTCTGGATGCACCTGTCCATCCTGCAGATGGAACGTCAGAGCGCCGGAACGCTGCTGGAGCGTCTGCCAGCCCTTCCGGAGATGGAAGAGCTACACGGTCCGGAGCAGCAGCGTCTGCTCGCACCGCACCTTGTCGTCGACTGGCGGCCGGATGATCCCGCCTTCTGGCAGAGTACCGGGCACAAGGTGGCGCAGCGCAATCTCTGGATCTCGATTCCGGCGCTTCTGCTCTCTTTCGCGGTCTGGATGGTGTGGTCCGTGGTCGTCGCCAAGCTGCCGGCGGTGGGTTTCAAACTCGATACCGACCAGTTGTTCTGGCTCGCAGCATTGCCAGGCCTGTCGGGCGCCACGCTGCGCATCTTCTATTCGTTCATGGTGCCGATCTTCGGTGGACGACTGTGGACCACGCTGACCACTTGGTCGCTTCTCATTCCGGCCGTGGGGATCGGTTACGCGGTGCAGAACCCCCATACGCCCTATGCGGTGTTGCTGCTGCTGGCGCTGCTGTGCGGGTTTGGCGGCGGCAATTTCGCATCCTCGATGGCGAATATCAGTTTCTTCTTCCCCAGGGCCGAAAAGGGCAACGCGCTGGCGTTGAATGCAGGATTGGGGAATCTCGGCGTCAGCGTGGTGCAGTTCGTGGCGCCCGTGGTCATCACCGGAGGCATCTTCGGCTGGCTCGGCGGCCCGCCGCAGACTGTCGTCTCTGGCGGCACGTCACAGCTCTGGCTGCAAAACGCAGGCTTCATCTGGGTACCGTTCATCGCGCTTTCGGCCTTTGCCGCGTGGTTCGGGATGAACGACCTTTCAACCGCCAAGGCCTCCTTTGCGGAGCAATCGGTGATCTTCCAGCGCAAACACAACTGGATCATGTGCTGGCTCTATACGGGAACCTTCGGCTCGTTCATCGGCTATTCGGCCGGCTTCCCTCTGCTGATCAAGACGCAGTTTCCGCATGTCAGTGCGCTCGAATTTGCGTTTCTGGGCCCGCTGGTCGGCGCGCTGTCGCGTTCGCTGACCGGATGGATCGCGGACAGGTGGGGCGGCGGGCGTGTGACGTTCTGGACTTTCGCGGTCATGATCGCCGCGGTCGCCGGCGTCCTCTATTTCCTCGGTGTCAAGGATCAACCGGGTGCGTTCTGGGGCTTCTTTGTGATGTTCATGGTGCTGTTCCTGGCAACGGGCGTGGGCAACGCATCGACCTTCCAGATGGTCCCGGTGATCATGCGCCAGGAAATGAAGCGGCTCATGCCCGATGCCGCCGCCGAGCAGCGCACCAGGCAGGCTGAAAAAGAGTCTGCCGCCATCATCGGGTTTACGTCGGCGATTGCCGCCTATGGCGCCTTTTTCATCCCGAAGGCCTATGGCAGTTCGATCGCGCTGACCGGCGGGCCGCAAGCCGCGCTCTGGACCTTTCTGGTCTTCTACGTGCTGTGCGTCGTGGTGACCTGGGTGTTCTACACCCGGCGCGGCGCGCTTCTCTTCGACATCGAACATCGAACGCCGACCGGCGGCAACCACTCGGCCGGGTGAGTGAGAAAGGAACGGCGATGAGCCATTTGCTCGACAGGCTGAATTTCCTGAAGTCCAAAGAGCTGGAGACGTTCTCGAACGGCTACGGTCAGGTGACCCGGGAGAGCCGCACCTGGGAGGACACCTACCGGAACCGCTGGCGGCACGACAAGATCGTGCGCTCGACCCACGGGGTGAACTGCACCGGCTCGTGCAGTTGGAAAATCTACGTCAAATCCGGCATCGTCACCTGGGAGACTCAGCAGACCGATTATCCGCGCACCCGTGCAGGGCTGCCCAACCACGAACCGCGCGGCTGCCAGCGTGGCGCGAGCTACAGCTGGTATCTCTATTCGGCAAACCGGGTGAAGACGCCGCTGATCCGCGGCCGGCTGCTCAAACTCTGGCGCGAGTTGCGCAAGACGAAGACGCCGGTTGAAGCCTGGGCCGCGATCCAAGGCGATCCGGTCCTGCGCGCCAGCTACACCACGATCCGAGGCAAGGGCGGCTTCGTACGCGCTCATTGGGACGAGGCCACCGAGATCGTCGCCGCGGCCAATGCCTATACGATCAAGACCTACGGTCCCGATCGCGTCTTCGGTTTCTCGCCGATCCCGGCGATGTCGATGGTGTCCTACGCCGCCGGCTCGCGCTATCTGTCGCTGCTGGGCGGGGTGTGCCTGTCGTTCTACGATTGGTATTGCGACCTGCCGCCGTCGTCGCCGCAGACCTGGGGCGAGCAGACCGACGTGCCGGAATCGGCCGACTGGTATAATGCGGGCTATCTGATCCTCTGGGGCTCGAACGTGCCGCAGACGCGCACGCCGGATGCGCACTTCTATACCGAAGCGCGCTATCGCGGCACCAAGTCGGCGGTGATCAGTCCGGACTATTCGGAAGCCGCGAAATTCGGCGACATCTGGCTCAATCCCAAGGCCGGAACGGATACGGCGCTGGGGCTCGCCTTCGGTCATGTGATCCTGCGGGAGTTCCACCTAGACCGGCAGGCGGCATACTTCGCGGATTACTGCCGCAAGTACACGGATATGCCGCTGCTGGTCCGGCTGGAGGAGCGGAACGGGCATTATATCCCGGGCCGCCTGCTGCGCTCTGCCGATATCGACGGCGGCCTGGGCGAAACCAACAACCCGGAGTGGAAAACACTCGCCTTCGACGATGCCACGGGCGGCCTGGTGGCACCGAACGGCTCGATCGGTTTCCGCTGGGGCGAGAAAGGCAAGTGGAACCTCGAGGAGAAGGCCGGCGGCAAAGCTGCGCGCCTGCGCATGACCCTGATCGGGACAGCCGATCATGACGAGGTGGCGGGCGTCGATTTTCCCTATTTCGGCGGTGCGGCCCACGCGGCCTTCGCAACGGGGGAGAGCACGCCCGAGGTGCTGACCCGCAATGTCCCTGTGCGGCGGATCAAGACCGCCGATGGCGAGGCGCTGGTCGCCACGGTGTTCGATCTCATCTGCGCCAATTACGGGCTTGACCGCGGCCTCGGCGGCGACTGGGTGACGCGCGATTTCATGAGCGACATGCCCGGCACGCCAAAATGGGCAGAGCGCATCACCGGCGTGCCCGCGGCGCGGATCATCCAGGTCGCGCGCGAGTTCGCCGAGAACGCCGAGAAAACGCAAGGCAAGTCGATGGTCATCATCGGCGCGGGCATGAACCACTGGTATCACATGGACATGAACTACCGCGCCGTCATCAACATGCTGGTGTTCTGCGGTGCAGTAGGCCAGTCCGGCGGCGGCTGGAGTCACTATGTCGGCCAGGAGAAGCTGCGCCCGCAGACCGGCTGGCTGCCGCTGGCCTTCGCGCTCGATTGGAACCGCCCGCCGCGGCAGATGAACGGAACCTCAGCCTTCTATGCCCATACCGATCAGTGGCGCTACGAGACGGTGACGGCCAGCGAGATTCTCTCGCCTACTGCGCCGGCCGGCGACTGGAACGTCAGCCTCATCGACTACAACATCCGCGCCGAACGCATGGGCTGGCTGCCGTCTGCGCCGCAGCTTGCCACCAACCCGCTGGAGGTAGCCCGGGCGGCGAAGGCAGCGAACCAGGAAGTTTCGGCCTATGTGGCCGGAAAGCTGAAGACGGGCGAACTCAGGATGTCCTGCGAAGACCCGGACGCGCCTGAAAACTGGCCGCGCAACCTCTTCGTCTGGCGCTCGAACCTGCTGGGCTCGTCCGGCAAGGGGCACGAGTATTTCCTCAAGCACCTGCTCGGCACCGACAACGGCGTGATGGGCAAGGATTTGGGGCAGGACGGTCGGCAGAAGCCGAAAGAGGCCGCCTGGCACGACGAGGCACCGCAGGGCAAGCTTGACCTGCTGGTAACGCTGGACTTCCGCATGTCCACCACCGCGGTCTATTCCGATATCGTGCTGCCGACTGCGAGCTGGTACGAGAAGAATGACCTCAACACCAGCGACATGCACCCTTTCATTCATCCGCTGCAGGCTGCGGTGGACCCGGCCTATGAGTCGAAATCCGACTGGGAAATCTTCAAGGCGATCGCCAGGGCGTTTCAGGAAATTGCGGCGGGCAATCTCGGCAAGGAAACCGATGTGGTCGCGCTGCCCGTTCAGCACGATACACCCGGCGAGATCGCGCAGGACCAGGTGCGTGACTGGAAGAAGGACGAATGCGATCTGATACCCGGCAAGACCGCGCCCAGCTACATAGCGGTGGAACGGGACTACGGCGCGATCTACGACCGCTTCATTGCCCTCGGACCGCTGATGGACAAGCTCGGCAATGGCGGCAAGGGCATTGGCTGGAAGACCGGGCACGAAGTCGAGGCCCTGCGCAAGCTCAACGGCGAATGGCAGGATGGTCCGGCCAAGGGCTGCCCGAAGATCGTCAGCGATATCGACGCGACCGAGGTCATCCTGATGCTCGCACCGGAGACGAACGGCGAGGTCGCCGTGAAGGCCTGGGACGCGCTCGGCCAGATCACGGGGCGCGACCACACCCATCTTGCGCGGCCCAAGGAAGACGAGAAGATCCGCTTCCGAGATATCGCCGCGCAACCGCGCAAGATCATCTCCTCGCCGACTTGGTCCGGAATCGAGTCCGAGCATGTCTGCTACAACGCCGGCTACACGAATGTGCACGAACTGATCCCGTGGCGCACGCTCACCGGCCGCCAGCAGCTCTATCAGGATCATCTGTGGATGCGTGCCTTCGGCGAAGGCTTTGTCGTCTGGCGGCCGCCAGTGGACCTCAAGACCGTCACCGACGCGATCCACCAGGATCGGGGTAGGCCGCATGTGGTGCTGAACTTCATCACGCCGCACCAGAAATGGGGCATCCACTCCACCTATACCGACAACCTGCTGATGCTGACGCTGAACCGGGGCGGGCCGGTGATCTGGATCTCGGAAAATGACGCCCGGCGTGCCGGCATCGCCGACAATGACTGGGTCGAGCTTTACAACGCCAACGGCGCGCTGACCGCGCGCGCGGTCGTTTCCCAGCGGATCAAGGACGGCACGACGTTCATGTACCACGCGCAGGAGAAGATCGTGAACACGCCGGGCTCCGAAATGACCGGCAAGCGCGGCGGCATCCACAACTCGGTGACCCGCGCGGTGCTCAAGCCCACGCACATGATCGGCGGTTACGCCCAGCAGGCCTATGGCTTCAACTACTACGGAACCGTCGGCTCGAACCGGGACGAATTCGTGATCGTCAGGAAAATGCAGACCATCGACTGGCTGGACCGGCCGGCCACGCAGAAGGAGGCAGCGGAATGAGAATTCGCGCACAGATCGGCATGGTGCTGAACCTCGACAAATGCATCGGCTGCCACACCTGCTCCGTCACCTGCAAGAACGTGTGGACCAGCCGCGAAGGCGTCGAATACGCCTGGTTCAACAACGTCGAAACCAAGCCCGGTACCGGTTATCCGACCGACTGGGAGAACCAGGAGCGTTGGAAGGGCGGCTGGCAACGCGGCCGTTCGGGCCAGCCGCAGCCCAGGCAAGGGAACAAACTGCAGATTCTGGCGAACCTCTTCGCCAACCCGTCGCTTCCCGAAATC
>JAJZRT010000198.1:5189-6911 GCA_021802595.1 Pseudomonadota bacterium | reverse complement strand
CGGCTACTTCGGCGAGGCCAGCACGCCCTGCGGCAATTGCGACAACTGTCTCGACCCGCCGCAGTTCATCGACGCCACCGAGGCCGCGCAGAAGCTGCTATCCACCCTGTACCGCTGCCGCCAGGCCAGCGGCACGGGCTTCGCCGCCACGCACATCATCGACGTGCTGCGCGGCAAGTCCGGCGAAAAAATCGAGCGCCATGGCCACCAGCGCCTGTCCACCTTCGGCATCGGCGCCGACATCGGCGAGGCCGACTGGCGCGCACTGCTGCGCCAGCTCGTGGCACGGCACCTTGTCGAGGTGGATGCCGCGCACTTCAACGTGCTGCAGCTCACCGAATCCAGCCGCACCGTGCTGCGCGGCGAGCAACGCATCCTGCTCAGGCGGCGTGAACCCGGTCGCGGGCGCAAGGTGCGCACGGGCAAGGGTCCGGCCAAAACCGCGCAGGCGCTCTCAAGCAAAGATGCCGCGCTATTCGAACGTCTACGTGCCTGGCGCGCCGCCACCGCAAAAGAATACGGCGTGCCCGCCTACGTGGTGTTTCCCGACGCCACGTTGCAGGCCGTCGCCGTCGCCCGCCCCGCCAGCCTCGATGCGCTGCGTGGCATCTCCGGCGTGGGTGACACCAAGCGCGACCGCTACGGCCCTGCCCTGCTGGCCTGCATCGCCAACGCTTGAGCCGACCGCCCGTCCGCCGCGGGTCAACGCCGATACCGGAAACCCGCAGTCCATCGCGTCCGGCATCACCAACCGATTCAGACGATCCGCTTGCGCGTCAGCGCCGCCGCCGATCGGCCTACCCAATCCGCGTCGAAGTTCAGCGGCTGAAAACCCCTCTCCTTGAATATTACATTTTTGTAATGTTGGGCCGATCGGATCGCGAATGCTGCTATTTGTTCGCCAACCAAATGCGCTGGGGAAAAGCCTCCCGGCTCTTGATGACTTCGATCCGCACACACTGTCATCGGCGCAACGGTCACGGAAACTACTGCCGTTGCCTCACGGCTGCCGCGAATGGCAGCCGACAGTCCGCAAGTGGCAATCTTGCCGGCGACCGGTAAAGATCACGTCCAATCGGGGCACACAGTGTCAACGATGGTCACCATCGAACGCAGAGTGCAAAGTGTTTTGCTGGCGATGTTCGCGGCACTGCTGGTCGCGATCGTGATGGCGTTTGCCTTCACACGCTATATGGCTACCACGGCGGGCTGGGTCAGTCACACCCATGCGGTCATGACGACCATCGAGACGGCCAAGACCGATATTGCCCAAGCGCTGTCTGATACACGCGCCTATGTCATCACGGGAGACGCCGCATTCCTCACCGTGAAAAAAAGAAAGGTCGCCGATCTTCTCCAACAGCTCGCACAACTCCGTCGGATGACTTCGGACAACGCCACGGAGCAGGCGCATGTCCAGACGTTGATGAAGCTGGTCGGTGCATGGACCGCGCGGCTGGGCGATGTGGCGCAGGTACGAGCTGTTCAGGGCTTTGCGGCCGCGGCGGCGCTGGTACAAGAGCGCTACGCCGCAACGACCTCCGAGCCGATCCTCGGCGTTCTGGGCGACATGCATGCGGTGGAACAGCGGCTTCTGCAGCAGCGCCGCTCCAAAGAAGAGCACCTGCGGCACATCGTCGGCGCGCTTTTCGTATTGCTCGGATGCTCCGCGCTGATCCTGTCGCTGATCGTCTATGGCCAGATCCGGCGACGCATGCGACA
>JAJZRT010000198.1:0-5179 GCA_021802595.1 Pseudomonadota bacterium | reverse complement strand
AACTCAACACCAGCTCGAACATCTCAACAGGGATCTCGACCGGAAAACGCAGTCTCTTGAAGAGACCGTGCGCGACCTCGAGAGCTTCAGCTATTCCGTATCCCATGACTTGCGTGCGCCGCTGCGGCATATCACCGGCTATGCCAGCATGCTGTTGGAAGACGCGCCGGCGGGCCTCGATTCGGAAAGTATTCGACATTTGCATGTCATTGCCGACAGCGCCCGGCACATGGGGGCACTGATCGACGATCTGCTGGCCTTCTCGCGTCTGGGGCGAAAGTCCATGGACGAGCAGCCGATCGACACGCAAGGCCTCGTCGAGGACGTCATCAAGGAGATCTGCGGTACGCGCAGCGATGACGCCGCATCGCCGGTGCGCCCCATGGTGGCTGCGCTTCCGCCCTGCACCGGTGACCCCGCCCTGATCAGGCAGGTGTGGGTCAATCTGCTGTCGAACGCCATCAAGTACAGCGCACCACGCGGTGCCGCGGCACAAATCGAAGTCACCGGCGAGGTGAGTGATGGGTGGACTCGCTACAGCGTCCGGGATAACGGCGTAGGCTTCGACATGCGCTATGCCGACAAGCTTTTCGGAGTTTTCCAGCGCCTGCATTCCCCGGAACAGTTCGAGGGCACCGGCGTCGGCCTCGCCATCGTGCATCGGGTGGTGACGCGCCATGGCGGGCGCGTCCATGCAGTCGGACAACCGGATCATGGCGCCACCTTTTCGTTCGAACTCCCCATCGCGGAGACCGCACCATGAACGACTACCAGAGCGTCGAAATCCTGCTGGTCGAGGACTCCCATGCCGATGCCGAGATGACGCAGCGCACGCTCAAGAAGCGCGGCATCGTCAACGACATCGCCTGGGTCAGGGATGGCGTCGAGGCACTCGACTATCTGCGCTGCGAGGGCAACTTTGCCGGCCGCAAGAACGGCAACCCCAGGCTGGTCCTGCTCGACCTGAAAATGCCGCGCATGGATGGCCTGCAGGTCCTGAAGGCGATGCGGGAAGACGCACGAACGAAGTGGGTACCGGTGGTGATGATGACTTCGTCGCGCGAGGAAGGTGATCTGCTCAAGAGCTACGCGCTGGGCGTCAACAGCTATATCGTCAAACCCGTCGATTTCGAGCAATTCGCCGACACCGTCGCCCAGGTCGGCATGTACTGGTTACTGGCGAATCAGGTCCCCGCACAGAAGCAATAAACATCGGATGTTGACATGGCCCTGTCCGAAACGAACGAACTGAGCGTCCTGTTTGTCGAGGACTCCGCGCTCGACATGGAATTGAGCCTGCATGAGCTCAAGGGTCTCGGCCGCAAGCTGTCGGTCACCTGCGTGTCTGCCGCCAATGCCCTGCGCGACACACTGGCGCGTTCGAATCCCGACGTGATTCTCAGCGACTTTTCCATGCCCGGTTTCAGTGGAATGCATGCCCTGAAAATCGTGCGGGAAATGGCACCGGACATCCCGTTCATCTTCGTGTCCGGCACGATCGGCGAAGAGGCGGCGATCGAGGCCCTGCGGCAAGGTGCGGCCGACTACGTGCTCAAGGAAAACCTTCGGCGGTTGCGGCCGGCCGTCGAACGGGCGCTGAGAGCCGCTGCAGCCCGTCGCGAAATGCAAAGCATGCAGCGGGCCTTGCGCGAGAGCGAGGAGCGTTTCCGTACCATCGTGGAGACAACCGACGACTGGATCTGGGAGACGGATCGGCACGGTGTGAAATGCTACGTGAACAACAGCGTGATGAAGATTCTCGGCTATTCACCGGCCGAGGTTGTCGGTCGCAATGCGCTCGAGATGATGGTCGACGAGGATCGCGCCGAGGTCGAACGGGTGCTGCCGAACCTGGTGGCGGCGAAGAAAGGCTGGCAGCGCTGGACCCTGCGCTGGCGCCATCACGACGGCGGCATTCGCATGCTCGAGAGCACCGCCCATCCCGTACTTGACGCTAGCGGAACGCTGATCGGCTACCGCGGCGTCGATCGCGACGTGACCGAACGCGTCCAGCAGGAAGCCAAGATCAGGCAACTGGCGCGCATCCAAGCGGTGCTGAGCGCCCTCGGCAACGCGGTCCTGCGCTCGCGCGACACATCGGAACTGCTCGATCTGTCCTGTCGCCTGGCGGTCGACCAGGGCGGATTCAAGGCGGCGGCAATCATGGCCCGCACGTCTGCGAACACCTTGACCCTGACCAGCAGCTTCGGTGACCCGGCCATGCTGGCCCTGGTCGCGAGACACGATCACTTGCCCCCAGATCCGGCCAGCGTCGGTGAGCCGCCCTTCATGCAGGCGGTGCGGACAGCCTCGATCATCGTGATCCGCGACGGTTCCGATGCGGAAACGCCCGCCGCATGGGCTGCAGCGATGGCACGCACTGGCGTCACCGCACAGATATCGCTGCCCATCGGCGCCGAGCCGTGGGGGGTCATGACGCTGCTCGCCGGCACCCCGCAGACGTTCGACGACGAAGAGATCGACCTGCTCCGCCAGCTCACCGACGAAGTCGACTATGCGCGCGACTTCATCGCCAAGAGCGAGCGACTGGAATTCCTGGCCTACAACAACCCCACCACCGGCCTGCCCAACCGGACTGCCTTCCGCGATCTCATCCTGTCCCGCCTGGAGGGTGGGCAGCAGGTGATCGCGATGATTGACATCGAGCGCTTTCGCTACATCAACCGCACACGGGGGCGACGTTTCGGCGACGCGCTCCTGCGCGAAGTTGGATTGCGCCTCAAGTCGCTCGCCCCCGGCGGCGCGCTCTTGGCGCACCCCGGCGACGATGCCTTCGTGCTTGCCTTTGCGCAGACCGGGGCCATCGCCGACGCCGCCCGTGATATCGAAGCGCTGCTGGTCCGGTGTACGGAACTGCCCTTCATGATTCAAGGTGAGCAGGTCCATGCGCGATTCCATTGCAGTGTGCTGGTCGCGCCGCTGCAGGCCCAGACCCCGGACGCCATCGAGCACGGATTGGTCGCAGCGCTGGCCGAAGCCCAGGCGCTCGACCGCCCGGTCCTGGTGTTCACGGAGGGGGCCCGTCAGCGCATGGCGCGACAAGTAGGACTTGAACGCGACCTGCGACGCGCGCTGGTGAACCGCGAGTTCGAACTTCACCTCCAGCCCAAATACGGCGCCATGTCGCAGCAATTGACGGGCGCCGAGGTCCTGTTGCGGTGGCGACATCCGACCGAGGGGCTGGTGTCGCCGGCGGAGTTCATTCCGATCCTGGAGGAAACGGGGGCGATCGTCGATGTCGGTGCGTGGGTTCGACAGGAAAGCCTGAGCATTGCCCGGCGCTGGCAGGCTCGCGGCCTTGGGACACGCCTGGCCGTCAATGTCTCGGCGCGAGAGCTGAGACAGGTCAATTTCATCGATAATTACGAGGCCCTGTCGGCTTCCGATGGCGACGGGCGCGCTCTGGAAATCGAGATCACCGAAAGCCTGTTGATGGGCGACATCGATCGCAGCATCGCGATCCTGCAAAGGCTGCGCGCGCTCGGCTGCCGGATCGCGATCGACGACTTCGGCACCGGCTACTCGTCCCTGAACTACCTTTCGCGATTGCCGGCGGACGCGCTCAAGATCGACCAAAGCTTCGTCGCCCGGCTGTCGACCGACCGGGACACGCTGGCGCTGGTGGAAAACATCGTCGCGCTGGCGCATTCCCTCGGACTCATCGTCGTGGCCGAGGGCGTGGAGAGTGCGGAGCAGGCCGATTTGCTCCGTCACATGGGCTGCGATGAACTGCAGGGATTCCTGTTGGGGCGCCCGCTGTCCGTGGATGAGTTCGAGCAGTTCGTTCTGGCTTGAATGTCGCACCGCGACGAGTACGCAAGTGCCTGTCGCGACCCGATTCGCGTCGAAGTCCAGCAGATGAAAGCTCCTCATCCCGCCGGGAGAAGGACCTATCCTGAGCCTGTCGAAGGGAAACCAGCCGAATTTCAGCGCGAATCAGGTGTCGCGACAAAGGCGGCGCAGTTTACTGCGCTCGTTTGCCTGCAAACCGCGCCAGATTGCCCGGTTTTGCAGACTGATCAGTGGGCCGGAGCGCGGCAGCACATGCTTCGGCGGCCGCAGGCGGCACCCGTAGCGGTGCCATCGAGTATCGCCATTCCCGTTGTTCAAATCGTAATGTGCGTCGAACCGCCATGATGCTGGCGTCGCGCTATGGTTGCCGCTGCGGCACACGCGGACACAGAAGTTCGCAAGCTGCGGTGAAGCCGCTGGTGCACTATGCGTACA
Source organism: Pseudomonadota bacterium (assembly GCA_021802595.1). The sequence continues at coordinate 931 of JAJZRT010000198.1, read as the reverse complement.
TTCGAGCGTCGAAGCTCCACTTGACTTTTCCATATCGACGCAGTGCGCACGGCAACGATCCCCGCACAATCGACTGACTGGAGCCTCCAACCGAAGCGGACCTTGCGTTTTGAGATTCATGGGCAACACGGGTTTGACGCCAAGATTGCCGGAGCACGGCTTGCCATGAACTTTTATCTCCTGCCCGATTTTCTCGCCATCGGCGCACTGGTCAGCATCTTCCTGTCACTGTTGAGGCGAACGAAACAGACGCGGATGCGCTACTGGGTTGTTGGCTGGATGCTCATCCTGGCGCACATCGTTTCCGAGTTCGTCGCGCTCAATGTCCGGTTTGGCAGCGACCAAATCGATGCGGTTTCGACGGTCACACTGCTGTTGGCCAGTGTTTCATTCATCTGGGCCGCGAATACGCCGCACAGGAAAAGCACATGGGCGCTGACGCGCATGTGTCTAGCGGAAATCCCCAACGTGGCGTTCATTTTTTGCTACTACGGGAACGTGGATTCCAGTGCCGTCTATCTGGGGCTGATCGCAACAGGTGCTTTCGGGTCGGTTCTGGCTCTGCGCACCGGCGAACGCAAGGATGATCAAACCGACCAGGCACTGTATGCCGGCGGCATCCTCGCGGCCTATGCGATCCAAGCGGCTCTGGTGGTCTACGGAACAGCCGAATATGCCCTTGACTGGATGCTGTGCTGGCACTACCTCGCCGTCGCCGTGCTGTTCTGGAGGAACGCGGCGCGACGTTCTCCGGGGGTGCTCTTCACCACGCTGAGCTTTGTCGCCTGGGCCTCGGTATTCCCGATAGCCGCCCTGCTTTATCGCTTCGCACCGTCGATCCATGTCGAGAGCGAGGTTTGGAACCTGCCGAAGTTCCTCGTGGCGAGCGGCATGATACTGACGCTGCTCGAGGAGCAGATGGCGCAAGCCG
>JAJZRT010000197.1 GCA_021802595.1 Pseudomonadota bacterium | reverse complement strand
CATGGAAGGACCTGGTCAAGGGCATGATCGAGTTCGCCAACGCCGAGCTCGACGACCTCATCATCGCGCGCGCCGATGGCACGCCGACCTACAACTTCTGCGTGGTGGTCGACGACTGGGACATGCAGATCAGCCACGTCATCCGCGGCGACGACCACGTCAACAACACGCCGCGCCAGATCAACATCCTGAAAGCGCTCGGCGCCACCGTGCCGCAATACGCCCACCTGTCGATGATCCTCGGCGACGACGGCACCAAGCTCTCCAAGCGCCACGGTGCGGTGTCGGTGATGCAATACTCCGACGAGGGCTATCTGCCGGAGGCGGTGATCAACTACCTGGCACGGCTCGGCTGGTCGCACGGCGACGCCGAACTGTTCAGCCGCGAGCAGTTCGTGCAGTGGTTCGATCTCGACCACATCACGCCATCGGCCGCACAGTTCAACACCGAAAAACTGCGCTGGATCAACCAGCAGTACATCAAGGCAGCCGACGATGCCCGGCTTGCCGGGCTCACCCGCCCCTTCCTGCTCCGCAACGGCGCCAGCCTGGACGAGGGCCCCGATCTCGCCGCAGTGTGCGCGCTGGTCAAGGAACGCGCCGCCACGATCGGGGAACTGGCCGACGCCGCCACGCTGTTCTACCGCACCCTGCATCCCACGCCCGAACTACTGGCGCAGCATGTCACCCCCGAGGTGCTGCCCGCGCTGGCCAATCTGGCCGCCCGTCTCGAATCGCTGAACTGGGAGCGCAGCGCCATCAGCGCCGCGTTCAAGGAAACGCTCGCCGCGCACGGCCTCAAGATGCCGAAACTGGCGATGCCAGTGCGCGTGCTGGTGACCGGCGAGCCGCAGACCCCGGCGATCGACGCCACCCTGGAACTGATCGGCAAGGACAAGGTGATCGGGCGCCTGAAAGCCGGGCTGCAGGCCGCACAAGCCTGATCGATTCCGCTATAATGCGCGCTGTTTTTCGCCGGCGTAGCTCAGTTGGTAGAGCAGCGCATTCGTAATGCGAAGGTCGTCAGTTCGATTCCGATCGCCGGCACCAGTTGTAAAAAAACGCCGCTCCCTGAGCGGCGTTTTTTCTGGACGCATGCCTCTGCCTAGGCCGCCTCCGAGAGGAGTTCGTCGATGCGACACGGCTTGTGGATGGCGTAGCCCTGGACATAGTCGACGCCGATTTCCCGCAGCGCCTCCAGGGTCGTCGAAGATTCCACGTATTCGGCCACGGTGAGCAATCCGAGCGAGTGGCCGATATCGTTCATCGACTTGACCATGGCGAAGTCGCCAGGATTCTGCAGCATGTCCTTGACGAAACTGCCGTCAATCTTGAGGCTATCGGTGCGCAGGTTCTTCAGGTGAGCGTAGGAGGTGAAGCCGCTGCCGAAATCGTCCAGCGAGAACTTGCAGCCATAGCGGCGAATTTCGCGGATGAAATCCTGCGCGGCGCCGTAACTCTCGATGGCGGCGCTTTCCGTGATTTCAAAAATGATCTTGTCGGTGGGAAAGTTGCTCTCCGGCAATACCGTCTGCAGATAGTGCATGACCTCGGGGTTGCTGAGCGACGTGGCGGACAGGTTGATGGCGAACCCTCCCACAGAGGCGAAGTCTGCGGGATTGGCTGTGATCCATTCGAACACGTTCCGCATGACCCAGATATCCACTTCATGCGCGCGTTGCAGACGCTCCACTACGGGGATGAAGTGCCCCGGCATGATTTCCACCCCGTCCACCCCCTCGATCCCCAGCAGGATTTCGTAATAAGGCAGCCGGGTGTTGCCCGCGCCGATCGGCATCACCTGCTGGCAGCGCAGATGCAGCCCGCCGTCCTTGAGGAAGGAGTCGATCCGTCCCGCCCAGTCCATCAGCGATTCCTGGGACTGCAACTGGGGGCTGGCCTGATCGTAAATCTGCATCCGGTTGCGGCCCAGAGACTTTGCTGCGATGCACGCCGAATCGGCGCGCCGGATTGCCTCGACCGCGCTGAACCGGTCCGGCACAAACCCGGCCAAGCCGATGTTGTAGCCGATGCTGTAGCTGTGCTGCCCGTGCTGGAAATGATAGTCCTTCACCCCGTCGAGCAGGCTATCGACTGCGCTGCACCCATCTTTCTGCTGCCCATTGGGCAGCAGGAGCGCGAGGGTGTCGTCGCGGAACGCGGCCAAAACAGCCTCGGGGCCGATTTGCGCCCCGACCGCGCCGGCGAGGCTGCGCGCAAGCGTTTCCACCGCTTCGACGCCGCAGGTGTTGGCGATCATGCGGAACTGGTCGAACTCGATGATGGCCACAGCATGTATCTTGTCGGCCCGATCCGGCATCGGCAGCCGGCCCAGACGCTGCAGGAAGCCCTTGCGATTGAGCAGTCCGGTCGCCGGGTCGTGCATGACCTGATGCACCATGCTCCGATAGGTGTCGTCGAACAGGGCCTGCTCGGAGCGTTCGATCAACGGCAATTCCAGGTCCTTTCCCGGCCTGGCGAGGCCATGCTGCATCCGCCGGGAAAGCTCGGTCAGGGCGAGGTCGGTCTTGCTGGTGGCGGAGCGGTTGGCGAAGGTACAGGTGGATGGCGGCTGGCTGAGCCAGATGAGCTGCATCGGAACCCAGCTGCCATCCAGGCTGAAATCCCACCAGTCCCCTACCCGCATGCGATCCGCCAGTTGGCGATGCGCGGGCGAGGCTTCTCGTTCGCTTGGCGGCGTGGCCAGCCTGCCGGACGGCACCTGCACCCAATCCAGTTCCGGGGCGGCCTGCGCCGGGTCGGCCATGAGGCTCGCGCTCAACTCGTCCATGAACGCGGCCAGCAGCCTCGCATCGACATTGACCGTTGCGAGGGCGCGTTCGATCTCGTCCAGCAACGTCCGGGCCGACTCGGCACCGGGAGCCGCATCCCCAGGCGACGGCCCGAGACAGGCAAGCGCCCGGTCGAGTATGGCAAGGGCTGTATTCCAGGCCTCGCTTCCTTCCCCTTGGCGCATTTCCAATAGCACGAGATACTGGCGCCAGCCCGCATCCAGCAGGCGCAACAGCAGGCCCGGTATCTCGCGTCCCGCCAGTTGCCGTTCCAGGGCTGCGTTGACCCGAGCGCGCGCCGAACGGATGCGCTCACGGCCTTCACTGGCTTCCTGCAGACGCGCCACGCGCGTTCTGCGTATCTGCAGAATCGGCAGCAGCACTTTTTCGAGCGGGTCGCGGACCCGCTCGAAAATCCCACTGTCGGTATCGGCTTCGTCGCAGACGCGATCGACCAGCAGCGAAAGGAAGCGGTGCAGCTTGGCATCGAAAAACCGGCCCTGGTCGTCGGCTGCCACGGCGTATTGCTCGATGAGGTCGAGCATCCGGCGGGCGGGGTGGTCGGGCGTCGAGGGAAATCCCGGATCCTGCAACGCCAGTTTGAGCAGCGGCCGCTCGAGCCGCTTCACCAGCAGGTCCACGTCCGAACTGGGAACGAAATCCTCCTGCGCTCGGCGGAACAGGCTGGATGTCGTATCGAGTATCTGGCGGTAAGCCGGCGAAAGACGCCGGGCATCGGGTCCGCCCGCGGCAATACGCGCATTGAGTTGATCGATGAGCAATGGCGTGCCCGCTTCTGCCAGGGCCGTCGACGGCAGGCTGTCCAGTGCTTCCAGCAGTTCGCGCAGGCTGGTTTCCGGCAACGCGCTGCTGTTGCGCCCGCCTTCGTCGGGCGTGGGCCTCTGCAACTCGCGATCGACCAGTTGGCGGGCGGTCTGTTGCAGGTGGCCCACCACGTGCAGCAGACCGGGCCAAGCCGCAGTCGGCCCCGGAACCGCGCCGCCTGGACGTCCGGAACGCGCCGCCGACATGCCCGGCATATTGCCCGCCATGCCTTTTGGTGATCGGCCGAGGGTTGCCAGAATTCGGTCCAGGCCGTATTCGGCGCTTTCAGGCGACTGGGCGATAGCGGCCTGACTCTGTTTAAAGAGCGCGTTCAGCGTATTGGTTATTTCGGCCAGGTCCAGGGCGGGAGGTGGCGCGGTCGACGCCGGCTCCGTCGCGGCCGGGGTGTCGCGATCGGGATGCGGCGGCTCGATCGGGCTCAGGGATTCGAGCGCCCGGTTGAGCTGCTGGTAAAGGGCCGGAACATGGAGCGAGACGGCTTGCCCGAGGGCCTTGTAGATCGCCGCGCGAATGGCATTGGAAAAACCCAGTCCCTGTATGGCGCCTTGCAGGGTACGGCAGACGACTTCAGGGCCGAAGGGATTGCTCTTTCTGTCGACCTGCGTGCCGATCAGCCGGCCATAGCGCTGTCCCACCTCATGGAGCGGCGCCACGACCGCCTCTTCGATCTGATTGATGACCGCGGACAGATTCAGCCAGTCCTCGAATTCGTCTTCCTCGACCAGAGCCAGACTCTTTTTGGCGCGAGCGCTGCTGGGCGCCACGATCGCTTCGGGCTTCCGGATATGGCCGCGCATGGCGGCGAAAAAATCGTCCGCGATGCCACTGCGCTGCTGCAGCAACGCCTGGATGGCGTTGTCGTAGAGGGATCGCTCAAGATAAATCGGCTCGTCCTGGCTCGCTTCCGCCAAGCGTTCCACGGCCTGCTGGAAAAAATCCTCCAATGCCCCATCAAAAATGCGCTGAAACAGGTTATCGCATTCCAGAAGCAACTCGTGGGCGTGTTGCGGGCCGAGGTCCGAGCCCACGGACAGAAAAGCGGGCCGGGCGAGTCGCCCCTCCGCCCTGCGCAAGGCCTGTAAAGCGCCTTCCGGCATCGCGGTGACGAGAACGCCCACGCCGCCCGGGGCGATCCGCGCGACCCGGCCGTGGCAGACAAACGCGCCGGCATGCGGCACCGCAAATTCCACCTCAACCGGGGTACCCATCAGAACCGGGATGGCGGAGTCGGGCGTGCCTGCTCCGAGTACGGCCACATACAGCCCGGTCTGGCAATAGTCCCGAATTTCGGAGGGAATGGCCGCCCCTTCGCCAAACCGGATGCGCGCGGTCTGCAATGTAGGCAGCCGCGCGAAACGCCGCTTTTCCTTGCTGCCTGCTCCGAAAGAGGAATGTGCCATTTATTTTTTGCGTAGAAATTAACCTGGCCAAGCCGGGAAAAGCGCCGACAAGCAAGCACCTGCAGTAACAATCAGGACAATCTCATGTTCTCCGCAGGCACGATGCAAAATGGCCGCAAGCCACTACATGTCATAACGGACAAAAAACGGGAGGCTTTACCCTGGTGGCTTGCAGGCGGAACGGGCTGAACACCCTCCCCAGCGCGGAAGCCGAAACGGCGCTATCTGCGCCGCAAGGTTCCGGAAAGTTGCGTGCCGGGTGCCACGGTGTTGAACACGGTGCCGAATTTCTTCACGTTGTCGTGCAGCAGTTCCAGGCGCCGCTCCGCTTCGTCGGTATCGACGATGATCTCGTAGGCGATGGACGCCATCCTGGGCGGCGCGTCCTGGCGTATCCCGTCAACCCGCACTTCCACGCCGCGCAGGTCGAACTGGAGGATGGGGACGACACGCTCGATGCCCTTGATGATGCAGGCGGACAGCGCGGCCAGCAGCAGCTCGGCCGGGTTGAAGGCCTTCGGGTTGCCCGCCAGGTCGGTGTCCAGGGGAATCTCCGCCTGCTTGCAGCGCGACCGGCTCCCCTGCGGGCCGAGACGCACGGTTTCGACGTGGAACGTCATTTCTGGATCGCTCATGGCAGGGGCCCCAACAGGCTTCAGCAGCACTTTCCGCCACTGCAGCAGCCGCCGCCTTCCGATGCGGCCTGCGGCACGTCCGAACCGGCCAGCCAGCCTGCGATCTTGTCGCGGCTGGGCACGCCGCCCGAGTGCACCACCTTGCCGTCGATGACGACGCCGGGAGTGGACATGACGCCATAGCCCATGATGGCCTGGATGTCCTCGACCTTATCGAGTTGCACCGCCACCCCTTTTTCGGCGGCGACCTCCTCGATCAGCTTGAGGGTGGTCTTGCAGTTGGCACAGCCGGTGCCGAGAACTTTGATTTCCATGTCGGTATTCCTTGGGTTTTTACAGAACGAGGTTGAACACATAGCCCACCAGCAATATGCCGGAGGCCACGACACCCACGAAGGTGGCGATCAGGCGGGGCTTCAGCACCTTGCGCAGGATGATCATTTCCGGTGCCGAGAGCGCGATCACGCTCATCATGAACGCGAGCACGGTGCCCAATGCCGCGCCCTTGGCGAGCAGCGCCTGGACGATGGGGATGACGCCCGCGGCGTTGGTGTACATCGGCACGCCGATAGCGACCGCCGCGGGCAATGCCCACCAGGGTGCGTCCCTGCCCATGATCGAGGCCATGAAATCCTCCGGCACGTAGCCATGGATGCCGGCGCCCAGCGCCACACCGGCGACGATGTAGATCCATACCTTGGCGACGATCTCGCGCACATGGGAAAAGCCGTTCTCGACCCGCTCGCCCCAGCTCATCGGACTGCCATCCACCGCCGTCGGGATTTGCGAGTTCTGCATGGCGCGCACCCAGTCTTCCAGATGGTTCTCCATGCCCAGCTTGCCAATCACGATCCCGGCGAAGATGGCGATGAACAGCCCCAGGCCGAGGTACAGCGCGGCGATCTTCCAGCCGAACAGGCCGAACAGCATCGCCAGCGCGATTTCGTTGACCATCGGCGCGGAAATCAGGAAGGAGAAGGTCACGCCCAGCGGCACGCCGGCCTGCAGGAAGCCGATGAACAGCGGCACCGCCGAGCACGAGCAGAACGGCGTGACGATGCCGAGCGAGGCCGCCATCGCGTTGCCCACGCCAAGTCGGCGTCCCGACAACAACGTGCGGGTGCGCTCGGGCGAGACGAAAGTGTGGACGATGCCCATGACGAAGACGATGCCGGTGAGCAACAACAAAACCTTGGGCGTGTCGTAGAAGAAGAATTGCAGCGCGCCGCCCAGGCGGCTGTCGCGCGCC
>JAJZRT010000196.1 GCA_021802595.1 Pseudomonadota bacterium | reverse complement strand
TGTCCGGTTGGCGGCAGTTCAGGGCAATCGCATTTACCCCCGAGGCGTGAGGCCCAGCAATGAAGCGCGATAGTCGGGGAGGCGGTCGGCGGTTTTACGGCGGCCGCGCAAGCTGCGCTTCGGGTAGTGCATATCTTGGCGCAGCAGGGATAGCGCAAACTTACGCAGGGCCAACCGATGTAGAACGCCCGCTCGGTCGATGTCTTGCCATGGATCCACACGCGTACGCGCCACCATGCCGATGCCGTTCGGCCAATGCTGCCGGACCGCACGATCCAGCCAGGTCAGGTCGCTCAGCCACAGGGCATTACTGCGGGTTTCGATCCGACCATGACCCTTCTCGACTGTCTCGGACCGACTCACTGGCAAGGCGCCAAATCCGGCGGCCTCTGCGTCGGCAAAGAACTCCTTCAGTGCATCAGCCAGCTTGCCCTGGTTGTCCTTGACCTGGCAAGGCAAATTCGGATCAAGTTCCGAACAGCTTTCCACCGGCTTGGCGCACCCGAACAGCCGCAAAGCAACCTCTGAACATTTCGTTTGTCCCTTGGCGCCAACTGATCGCCTGGAAAGCGCTAGCCGGCAGCGCACGAGTCAACTGTTTGACCGATACAGGCTGACGGGCCGAGTACGTCGCGGCATCACCGGCGGGCGACCCATACCACTGGAGCGTTTCGGCAACAGTGGTTCGACGCCGGGCGGCCAGACCACCGCCGACGATTTGATGCCGACAGCGTAAGGCAAGCCAATATCAGTGAATCGGCTCCGAAACGCCTGGTTGACCCGGCAGCCGGCGTCGGCCAGCAGACAGTATCGGCAACGGAGCCGCCCGAGCTATACTATTGTGCGACCGAGGCGTCATCGGCCCCGTGTGCCGGTCCATATGCCCAAGTCCGTCCCCCGAATGCTCCAGGTATTCCTCAAATCGCTGGCTCGCACTCATCGATCCTCCACGAGGGACGAGGAGAGGCATATGCTACAATGTTTTATGCATTAATGTTTTATGCATTAATTTTTTAAGGATGTTTCCATGAACAAGCTCAAGACCAGCACCAAGTTGCTGCTGCTTGCCATCTCAACGTCCACCCTATTAGTGCTGCTGGGCGCTGCGGGGATTTGGGAATTGCGCAGCATGACGGTAAAAACTCAAGGCGACATAAGCTTTGCCAAGACCGCAAGCAAGGCGCTCATTGCCATCGAAAATGCCCACAAACAATTCAAAGACCAACTCCAGGACTGGAAAAATATTCTTATTCGCGGCAATGACCCGGCAAGTTTCGACCAATACCTCACTGCATTCAGCGAAAAAGAAAAAAAGGTTGATGCATTGCTAACCACTGGCACCGACCTGATGCAGGGCTTGGGACTTGCGACCGGTGATCTCGAAACTCTGAAAAGCGACCACGCGGCATTAGGCGCCCGCTACCGCGATGCGCTTGGTCACTTTGACAAAGCCGACCCAAACGCCGGTAAGGCGGTCGACAAACTGGTCCGCGGGCTCGGCCGCCAGACCGGAACCGCGATGGATAAGACAGTGAGTGCGGTTGAAAAGCACTACGCTGAAAATATCGACACCGAAATTAGGCACAACCAAGCGCGATACGAGTCGGCGCGAAACATCTTCATAGCGCTGATACTCGCGGGACTAGCCTTGACCACCACCATCTCGATCGCCATTCGCAGCGACTTGATGGGGCAGTTGGGCGGTGAGCCCGCCTACGCAGCGGAGGTCACCCGCCGAATTGCCGCGGGTGATCTGACCACCGTCATCGAGGCGCGCCCGGGCGACGACTCTAGCTTACTGGTCGCGATGAAACAAATGCGGGAGTCTCTGCATGATGCCATCAGTCAAATCCTCGCTGCTGCGAAGCAAGTGGCGGATGACGCGACGAAGATGAACATTGCTTCCGATCAAGTGACTGCTGGTTCGGACAAGCAAAGCGAGGCGACGAGCTCCATGGCCGCCGCCATGGAGGAGATGGCCGTCAGTATCCAGCACGTGGCATCAAGCGCCGATGACGCGCACAACATGGCTACCGAAGCCGGTACGCTTTCCAGCGCGGGCGAGGGTGTGGTGAAAAATGCCGTCCTGGAAATCAATAAGATTGCCGACTCGTTTAGACATTCCAGCGAATTGATTTCCAGTCTCAGTGAGCAGTCGAACAAAATTTCAACCATCGTCAATGTCATTAAGGAAATTGCCGACCAGACGAATCTGCTCGCGCTGAATGCGGCCATCGAGGCAGCGCGCGCCGGGGAACAAGGCCGAGGATTCGCAGTTGTCGCCGATGAGGTCAGAAAGCTCGCCGAGCGCACCACAAGTTCTACGCTGGAAATCTCTGAAATGATTCACGCCATCCAAAGTGGCGCCCAGGACGCCATGCAAAGCATGACCGAGGGCGGCACTCAGGTTGGCAGGGGGGTCGGCATGGCCGCCAAGGCAGGCGATTCGATAACCCATATTGAGGCCAGCAGCCGCAATGTGCTGGCCTCCGTGACGGAAATATCCTCGGCGCTGCAAGAGCAGAGTTCTACCAGCAACCTGATCGCCCAGAACGTCGAAAAAATCGCGCAGATGACCGAGGAGAACGGCGCCACCATAAAGAACGTGAAGCTGGCGGCAGATCGCCTGGAACAGCTATCGGGAAAGTTGAAGTCATTAGTGGCCAGGTTCAGGGTTTGAAGAAAAGCACCCGATGACCCGCCGTCCATAGCCCCTAAAGGTCTTACCATGAGATTCTCCAGCCTTCGTTCTCGTTTATTGCTACTGGTCCTATTGTGCGTCATCCCGGCTTTCGCCCTCATTGCTTATTCGGGTTTTGAACACAGACGCTTTCAGGAAAACGACGCCTTGCAGGATGCGAACCGTCTTGCCAGGATAGTTACTGTTCAGAACGCGGTACTGATTACCGACAGCCGCCTGCTTCTAGCCATGCTGGCTGATGTTCCAGAACTTCGCGTCGGCGGCTCGATCGATGCTTGCCACCGCAGCCTCAAAAAGATGCTCTCGCTTCACTCGGATTACGCCAATCTCGCCGTTATTCGCCCGAATGGAGATCTGTTTTGCGCTGCGCTGCCGCCGAAAAATCCTACCAATGCCTCCGGCCAGGATTACTTTCACAAGGCGTTGACGACGAAGAGCTTTTCGGTTGGTTACCAGGCTAGCGGCGAAACTGCCGGGAAAGGAATGCTGATCGCCAGCTATCCGCGACTCGATGCGGAGGGCAAGATCGCAGCGGTGCTGACGGTATCCATAAACCTTTCCTGGCTCGACCGTACCCTCACCGCCGCTGGCCTGCCCGGAGGCACGGTGCTGGCCGTGGTAGATCACCGGGGTGTGGTTATCGCCAACTGTCCGAGCGGCGGGGGATGGGTGGGTCAATCCCTGCTGAAGGACGGTGGGGACTTCAACAAAGCGCTCATGGACGGGACCCGAACTGTGCGCGCAGCGCTGTCGCACGACGGTGTACAGAGAATATTTTCGTTCGTGCCGATCGGTGGCGCGCACTCGTCAGACGTCTACGTGGGGGTAGGAATACCGCTAAGCGTAACGATCGCAGCCGAAGACCGCGCGCTCGAGCGCAACCTGCTGATGATGAGCGTTGCGGCCTTATTCGTGATCGCCCTGGCCTGGTTCGGCGGCAACGCTCTCGTGCTGCGCCGGCTCAGAGCCATGGCGCAAGCCGCGAGGCGCCTCGCTGCGGGGGATCTGGGCGCGCGCACCGGCTTACGCCAGGACGCCAGCGAGTTGGGACAATTGGGCCACGCCTTCGACGACATGGCGCAATCCCTGGAGCACCGGATTCGGGAGGTCCAGCGCGTCGCTCGCGCCCTGAAGACGCTCAGCGCCGGGAACCACGCCTTGCTGCATGCGACGGAAGAAAACGCCCTGCTGCGCGAGGTATGTCGCATCGTGGTCGAGGAAGGCGGCCAACGCATGGCCTGGGTCGGCTATGCGGAGCACGATCCGCAAAAAACGGTTCGTCCCGTGGCGCAAGCGGGAATCGGAAGCGATTTCGTCGTGGGCCTGCCGGTCACCTGGTCCGAGACAGCTTTCGGCCTCGGACCGACGGGAATCGCGATCCGCTCACAACGGCCCTCGCTATCATCGACCATCCCCAACATTGATCCCAACTTGGCACCCTGGCGCGAAAAGTTGATCGGGTACGGATTCACTTCGATCCTTGCCCTGCCGCTAAAGGCAAACGGGGAGACCATCGGTAATCTGACGATCTACTCCGCGGAGCCCGACGCCTTCGGCGAACAGGAGCTTGCGCTCTTTGAAGAGCTGGCGGACGATCTCGGATTCGGCATCGGCACGCTGAGGCTGCGCGCCGAGCACGCCCGCAGCGCCGCCGAGATCGAACACTGGGCTTACCACGACCGGCTTACGGATCTACCGAACCGCGCCTGGCTATACCAGCGCCTGGAACAACTTATCGTGGCCGAGCAGAAACAGCGTGCCCCCTTCACCCTGCTCCATCTCGATATCGAACACTACCGAGACGTCAATGAAGCCTTGGGCCATCAGCAGGGGGATGCATTGCTGCGCTTGATCGGACCGCGTTTGAGCGAAAGCGTCGGAGACTCGGGCACTGTCGCCCGGATTGGCTCGGATGAATTCGCCGTCGTTTTGCCCGCGGCCGACGCCGATGCCGCGGTGGGCTACTGCGAGCAGATCATCAGTGCATTCGCCCGGCCGTTCGAACTTTCCGATCTCGCGGTAGAACTGCAGGCGAGCATCGGCATCGCCCTTTATCCCGGGCATGGCGACGATGCGGACTTGCTCATGCGCCGCGCCGATATGGCTGTGCGCGCGGCCAAGAAATCGGGAACGGAGTTCGCCTTCCCGACGCAGGATAGCGAGCAGGGAATGGTGCGGCGCTTCACGCTGACGCGGGATCTGCGTCGAGCGATCGAAAACGGCGAGCTGGTACTTTACTGCCAGCCGAAACTAGATATTGCATCGGGCACGATATGCAGCGCCGAAATGCTGGCGCGCTGGAACCACTCCGAACTCGGCGCCATATCTCCCACTGAATTCGTTGCCATCGCGGAGCGAACTGGTCTCATCAAGCCGCTGACCTACTGGGTGGTCAAAGAAGCGACGCGGCACCTTCACGATTTCGAGCAAGCGGGATTGGATCTGCCATTGGCGGTCAACCTTTCGGTGCGCAATCTGCACGATCCAAAACTGACCGAACGCATCACCGGTCTATGCACCACCTGGGGCGTCACGCCCGCGCGACTGCAGCTTGAAATCACCGAGAGCGCCATCATGGAAGACCATGATGGCGCCCGCGACGTGCTCGTGAGGCTTCACGACCTGGGCTTCGAGCTACATATCGACGACTTCGGTACGGGCTACTCGTCACTGGCCTATCTGCAGAGTCTGCCCGTCGATGCCATCAAGGTGGACCAGTCGTTCGTCCGCAAGATGCGGATCAACGAGGACTCCCGTACGATCGCGCGCTCGACCATCGACCTCGCACACAATCTCGGTCTCAAAGCGATTGCCGAAGGCGTGGAAGATCAACCGACCCTGAATCTGCTCGCGGAAATGGGCTGCGACATGGCACAAGGTTTTTACATCGCCAGGCCGATGCCCGTACGCGATTTTTACGAATGGTACGATACCCGTCATGAGGGTGCGCACGACGATACGGGAGCTGGGGAAAAGGACGCCTGACGCACCGCCCCGGTAGCAGGTAACGCCCACTCTAAGGCTGTGACGCATGGGCAGAAGATCGCAGCGTCTGCGCCGCTGTGATTGCCTGCCGGCGCCGTCAAGCGCCGAGTCCTCACGTCCAGCAAGTGAATCTCCGTGAAGCGGCGCTAACGCCATCCTAATTTTCGCCGGATAGAGTGCGTTCTCGGTGGACGCCAACGCGCCTGGCCGATCTTGACCAACTCTCAATAGGAACATCATCATGACGGTATCGAAGAAGCAGATAATGGCCGCGCTGAGCGTGGCCCTGACGGTGGCCGCAGTCAATGCGTTCGCCTACACAGGTGAGGAGTTCGTCGGTCAGGCAAAAGTCAGCATGGAACAGGCACGGGCATTCGCACTCAAGACCCATCCTGGAAACATCAGCGACGAAGAACTAAAGACGGCGGCGACCTGCGCTATTGGTTCGACCTCAAGCACGGTAAGCCTGCCGGGCTAATCGCGCACTAATTCTCGATCGCTATCCTTACTCCCCATGAGTCGAATAGGACAGTCACTGGAGGCCCGCGGGAGAGACCAATGAAACCAATCACGCGCGATGGTGCGATGCAGATGCTGAACAAGGTCCCAGAAGTCACGCTCTACTTCTGGATCATCAAGATCATGGCAACGACCGTCGGCGAGACCGCCGCCGATTTCCTCAATTTCAATTTGGGCTTCGGCCTGAGCGGCACATCGCTCGCCACGAGTGCCCTGTTGGCGGTTTTTCTGTTCCTGCAATTTCGCGCCAAAAAATATATTCCCTGGCGTTACTGGACGACCGTCGTCCTGATCAGCGTTGTCGGGACACTGATCACCGACAACCTGGTGGACAACTTCGGCGTCGCCCTGGAGACGACGACCATGGTATTCAGCCTGGCCCTGCTGGCGACTTTCGCCGCCTGGTACGCGAGCGAGAAGACGCTGTCGATTCACAGCATCTTCACCAAGAAACGCGAACTGTTCTACTGGGCGGCGATTCTGTTCACGTTCGCCTTGGGCACGGCGGCAGGCGACCTCGCCGCAGAAGGTTTGAAGCTGGGTTATGCCAACTCGACGATGATTTTCGCTGCCCTGATCGGGGCGGTCACCCTCGCCCATTTCATCTTTCGGGCCAATGCCATCATGGCGTTCTGGCTCGCCTATATCCTGACGCGCCCCCTGGGCGCATCCTTGGGCGACTACCTGTCGCAACCTGTTGCAAACGGTGGCCTCGGCCTGGGTGCGATGGTCACCA
>JAJZRT010000195.1 GCA_021802595.1 Pseudomonadota bacterium | reverse complement strand
GCACCTGCGCCAGGAAACCGACGCGGGGCCGGGCCATGCGAACACCGGCACCCCTGACGATGCCGGAACAGGCTGGGAATCCCGGCTCAAGCTGAGCCTGCCGCAACTCGGCACGCTGACCGTACACATCAAGCTCGATGCGCGGCAGGCATTCAGCATCCGGATGGTTCCGGAGCAGCCCGGCGTCGAATCGCTGCTGCAAAGCAACCAGGGCCGGCTGGCCCAACAGTTGGCCGCGGCAGGCTGCACCCTCCAGAGTCTCACTGTGCAGCACGATGCCGGCGCCTGACAAACAACGCGCCGCCGCCGCACTCGCCTACCGCACGGGCGATAGCGCACCGCGGGTGGTCGCTAAGGGTCGGGGCATTCTTGCCGATAACATTATCGAGAAAGCGCGCGCCTCGGGTGTGTACGTACACGAGTCGCGCGAACTGCTGGCGCTGCTGATGCAGATCGATCTCGACAGCCACATCCCGCCGCAGCTGTACATTGCAGTGGCCGAATTGCTGGCCTGGCTCTATCACCTGGAAGAATCCGACAAACCGGCACAGCCACCCAACGACGCCTGATCCGAATGCTTTCCAACACGCAAAACGCCACCAACTCTGCCGAGCATGACGCACTGCTGGCACGCTTTACCCTGCATTCGCGCACGGAGATCCTCTTCCTGCTGCGCGCAATCCAGAAACGTAAACTGCTGGTCAACCTCGACCTGCCGGGAAGCCGGCAGATCATCGTCACCTCGGTGCTCAAGGTGAACGAGTCCAGCAACACCCTGATCCTCGACAGTGCACGCGGCGACGCGCTCAACCACGAACTGCTGTCCGGCAAGGGCGCGGAATTCGTCACCCAGCTTGACGGCGTCTCCATCACCTTTGCGACCGGCCCGGTAACCCTGTGCGAATACGAGAAGCTCCCCGCGCTGCGCATCGCCTTGCCCAGGTCGCTGATCCGCCTGCAGCGGCGCGAGCATTTCCGGGTGCCGCTGCCCATCGCCAATCCGGTCAAGTGCATCGTGCCGTCATGGATGGAAGAGGATCCGGAACCGATATCCACCCACATCGTGGATATCGGCTGCGGCGGCGTGGCCATTGCCGAAACCGGCGGCCGCCTCGGCACTGAAACCGGCCGGATACTCACCGGATGCAAGCTCCTGCTGCCCGAGACCAGTGCCGTCTTCACCACCCTGGAAGTGCGCAATTCGGCCCAGATCCGCCTGCACAACGGCGCCTTCCAGACACGCCTCGGCTGCAAGTTCATCGATCTGCCCAACGACATGGCGGCCAAATTGCAGCGTTTCGTCATGGATGTCGAGCGCGCGCGGCGAAACAGCCTCTAGGCCGGCCTGAATCTGCCGATAACAAGCCTCAAGGAGACCCCACGCCATGCAGACGATCCAGCAGGAAATCGACGAACGGACCAACCTGACCAGCTCCAACAAGCTGGAACTGCTGCTGTTCCGGCTGGGCGAGGACCCGGGTCTCGGACGCAACGAACTGTTCGGCATCAACGTATTCAAGATCCGGGAAATCATCCCCATGCCGGTCATCACCGCGGTTGCCGGATCGCCCCCCAACATGATGGGCGTGGTCGACCTGCGCGGCCAGATCCTTCCGGTCATCGACCTGCCGGCCGTGGCAGGCTGCACCCCCAGAACCGGCCTGAACATCCTGCTGATCACCGAGTATGCCCGCAGCACGCAGGCCTTTGCCGTCGAATCGGTCGAGGATATCGTTCGTCTCGACTGGCGCCAGGTGCTGTCCGCCGAGGGCAACGGTGCAAGCGGCATGGTCACCAGCATCGCCCGCCTGGACGGCGACAGCAGCGAGCGCCTGGCCCAGGTGCTGGACGTGGAAACGATCCTGCGCCAGGTCATGCCGCCCGAGGCGGAGGACATTTCGTCCGACAGCGTGGGGCCACACGTCGATCTCAGGCCCGGAAGCCTCATTCTGGCGGCGGACGACTCCCTGATCGCGCGCACCATGATCGAGCAGGGGCTCGAAGCCATGAACCTGCCCTACATCATGTGCAAGAACGGCAAGGAGGCTTGGGACCAGCTGCAATCGATTTCCGCCAAGGCCCAGGAAGAGGGCAAGACTGTCAACGACCGGGTCGCCCTGGTGCTGACCGACCTGGAAATGCCCGAGATGGATGGCTTCACCCTGACCCGCAACATCAAGCAGGACCCGCGCTTCAGCACGATCCCCGTGGTGATCCACTCCTCGCTGACGGGGGCGACCAACGAAGCGCACGTCAGGAAGGTGGGAGCGGATGCCTATGTCGCGAAGTTTGTGGCGGAAGATCTGGCGAATGCGCTGCGCCAGGCGCTGGGCACCGTACATTGAAACCAGGCAGGGGTAGGGATTTTTCTGCCTTGTTTTTTATCCGCGAGGGAACGCGAAGAACGTCAAGGCAGACTACGCGACGCATCCTGGATGTGTTCTGGATTTTCTTCGCGCATCTTCGCGTCCTTCGCGGATAAAAACCCAATACAGGATCAAGCTGGGCGTCAGACTCAGATGCCCATGTTCATGATTTCCTGATAGGCGGACACCAGCTTGTTGCGCACCTGCACGGTCTGCTGGAAGGCAATGCTGGATTTCTGCAGGGAAATCATCGCATCGGAGAGGCTGACGCTGCTGTCCCCCATCTCGAACCGTTCCGCCAGCTTCTGTGACTGTAGCTGCGACTGGTTGACCTGGTCGAGCGAGGATTTCAGGGCCGACGAGAAATCGACCGCGCCGGAAGCCGGTTTGGCCTGAAGCCCACCCTCGCCTATCGCATTGGCGCCTGCCGGCGTGGCCTTGGCTGCCGCGGCCTTCAGCTGCGCCACCATCGCCTCGATCCGGCTGGTATCGATCATGCCTACGCTCATCGTGCCCTCCTTGCCTCTTCAGGCGGTTTTCCACGTGCTCACCTTATCAGCCTGGCGGCAAGCCATAAGCGCGATAAGCGCCCGAAACCGGCTTCTATTCCCCCGATTGAAATACGCGGCGCTGCCGATAATTCGATCACACAGAGAAATCCTCATGGGACAACACGAGTGAACATGGCAATCAGAATCCAGGCGGCCCATGACGCCGGCACGAGGGGGGCAAGATAATGGCGGGTGCAGGTGAAATGGTGGTTCCAGCCAGCGTCATGGATTTCACGCGGACGACGGGCGGACGGAAGGTCTTGTTGATGCTGGGCATCGCCGCAGTGGTCGCGGTCATGGCCGCGGTCTGGATGTGGGGACGGCAGCCCGATTATCGCGTGCTGTTCTCGAATTTCAGCGATCGCGACGGCGGCGAGATTGTCGCCGAGCTCGACAAGATGAACATCCCCCACAAATATTCCGACGGTGGCGGCGCCCTGCTGGTGCCAGCCGACCGCGTCCACGACGCACGCCTGAAGCTGGCCGCGCAGGGCCTGCCCAAAGGTGGCAACGTCGGCTTCGAGCTGATGGAAAACCAGAAGCTGGGGGCTTCCCAATTCCTCGAGCAGGTCAATTTCCAGCGCGCCATGGAAGGCGAGCTGGCCCGCTCGATCGAATCCCTCTCTGCCGTGCAGGCCGCGCGCGTGCACCTGGCCATGCCCAAGGACTCGGTCTTCGTCTCCGAGCAGAAGCAGCCCACCGCCTCGGTGCTGCTCAACCTGCATCCCGGCCGCGTGCTGGATGCCCAGCAGGTCAGCGCCATCGTTCACCTGGTCGCCAGCAGCGTCCCCGAACTGTCGCCCAAGAACGTGACCGTCGTCGACCAGAACGGCAACCTGCTGTCCGATACCAGCAAGGCAGCCAGCATCAACGGCATGGATCCGAGCCAGATCAAGTACGTGCAGGATTACCAGCAGAACGTCGCCAAACGCATCGAATCCATCATCGCGCCCATCGTCGGCGCCGAGAACGTGCGTGCCGAAGCGACGGCCGACATGGATTTTTCGCGCAGCGAGCAGGCGGTCGAATCCTACAAGCCGAACCAGACGCCCGATGCCATGGTCATCCGCAGCCAGCAGACCAGCGAGTCGATGAACGGCTCGACCAGTCCGGCCGGCGTACCGGGCGCGCTCACCAACCAGCCGCCGGCGCCGGCCACCGCCCCGATCACGGCGCCACCCGGGCAGAAAGCACCCGCCACCGCCGCGTCGGCCGCGCCGGCCACCAGCACGCACAAGGATTCCACCGTCAACTATGAAGTCGACAAGACCATCCAGTACGTGCAGAAAGCGGGCGGCGGCCTGAAGCGCCTGTCGGTTGCCGTGGTCGTCAATTACCGGAAAACCGTCGACAAGTCCGGCAAGGTCGCCATGAAGCCGCTGAGCCCGGCCGAGACGGCCCAGATCACCAATCTGGTCAAGGAAGCCATGGGCTACAACCAGGAACGGGGCGACACCCTCAACGTGGTGAACAGCCCCTTCGCGAGCCCCGTGCCGGAAACCATTCCCGAGGTGCCGATATGGAAACAGCCCGGGACCCTCGATATGGCCATGCAGGGCGGCAAGTATCTGCTGATGGGCGTGGCGCTTCTCGTCTTGTATCTGAAGGCCGCCAAGCCGCTGCTGAAAAAGCTCGCCGAGATGCCCGCGCTGCCCCCGCCGGGCCACGACAGCCATCTCCAGCACGGCGCCCATGGCGAGACGCTCGCGCTCCCCGGTCAGCGCAATTACCAGGAAAACCTCACGCGCGCGCAGAAAATGGCCAGCGAGGATCCGCGCGTCGTCGCCAACATCGTCAAAACCTGGGTAGGCAGCCATGAGTGAAATCGGCATCAACAAGGGCGCGATCCTGATGCTCGCACTGGGCGAGGAAGGCGCGGCGGAAGTCATGAAATACCTGGGGCCGCGCGAAGTGCAGAAGCTGGGCGAGGCGATGACCAGCATGAAGGCGATCCCGCAGGAAGAAGTCGAGCGCGTGCTGCATGACTTCAACAACGAGGCCGACCTGAATTCCTCGCTGGGGCTGGACTCGGACGATTACATCCGCAGCGTGCTGAAGAAGGCGCTGGGCGACGACAAGGCCAACTCGCTGCTCAACCGCATCCTCGGCGGCGGCGGCGATGCCAGCGGGATCGAAAGCCTGAAGTGGATGGACGCCGAATCGGTGGCCGATCTCATCCACAACGAACATCCGCAGACCATCGCGACCATCCTGGTGCACCTGGAGCGCGACCAGGCCTGCGAAGTGCTGGGATGCTTCACCGAACGCCTGCGCAACGATGTGCTGCTGCGCATCGCCACGCTCTCCGGCGTGCAGCCGGCCGCGCTGCGCGAGCTGAACGACGTGCTCACCAAGCTGCTGTCCGGCAGCGACGTGCTGAAAAAGCAGCCGATGGGCGGCACCCGCGCGGCGGCCGACATCCTCAACTTCATGAGCGGCGACAACGAGCAGTCCGCCATGGAGTACCTGAAGAGCTACGACCCCGACATGGCACAGAAGATCATGGACGAGATGTTCGTGTTCGAGAACATCATGGACATCGAGGACCGCGGTATCCAGCTGCTGTTGCGCGAAGTGCAGTCCGACTCGCTGATCATCGCGCTCAAGGGCGCCTCGGAAGAGATGCGCGAGAAAATCTTCAAGAACATGTCGCAGCGTGCTGCTGAAATGATGCGGGAAGACCTCGAATCCAAGGGCCCGGTGCGTCTGTCCGAGGTCGAGGCCCAGCAGAAGGAAATCCTGATGATCGTCCGCCGGCTGGCCGACGAAGGACAGATCTCGCTGGGTGCCAAGGGAGAAGAGCAGTATGTCTAGCGTATTGTCCAGCGTCGACCAGGGCGCCTTCCAGCCCTGGGAGATGACCAGCTTCGACACTCACCCACACCCGGCAAAAAATGCCGGCAACCCTGCGGTCGTCTTGCCTACGATCGAGCAGATCACCGCCATCCAGGATCAGGCCCGGCAGGAGGGCTATCACGCCGGCCATGCCGAGGGGCTCGCTGCAGGACGCGAGGAAGCCGCCCGCGAAGCTGCCCGGCTGCGCGATCTGGCCAGCACGTTCTCGGTGGAAGTCGGCAAGGCCGATGAAACCATCTCGCAGCAAGTCCTCGACCTGTCGGTCGACCTTGCCCGTGCGCTGTTGAAATCGGCGCTGGCGATCCGCCCCGAACTGGTCATCCCCATCGTCAAGGAAGCGGTGCGCTACCTGCCGGCGCTGCACCAGCCGGCCCTGCTGTTTCTGAACCCGGCCGACGCCGCCCTGGTCAAGGACAGGATCGGCGACGAGCTGTCGAAAATGGGCTGGCAACTGGCCGACGATGCGCAGCTCGAGCCCGGCGGCTGCCGCGTGGAAACCGCCAGCAACCAGATCGATGCCTCCCTGCCCACCCGCTGGCAGCGCCTGACCGCCGCGCTCAGCAAGAATTCCGACTGGCTGGCCGCCTGATGGATGCGCAGCCCCACAGCGCCCGCTGGAATGCCTACCTGCAGGACTGCGGGGAGCTGCTGGCGATCGCCGAGCCGATGCAGGTCTCCGGCCGCGTCACCCGCGTGGCCGGACTGGTGATGGAGGCCGTCGGGCTGAAATTGCCGGTCGGCAGCGCCTGCAGCGTGCCGCTGCCCAACGGCTCGAATATCGAGGCCGAGGTGGTGGGGTTCTCGGGGGACCATATTTTTCTCATGCCGCAAAGCGACGTCGAGGGCCTCGTGCCCGGCGCGCGCGTGTTTCCGGTGGAGGTGATTCCCACGCTGCCCCGCGCAGGCCAGGTCAATCATCCGCGCCGGCGCCCCAGCGACCGCACCCGCCACCTGCCGGTCGGCGACGCGCTGCTGGGGCGCGTGCTCGACAGCAGCGGCCGGCCGCTCGACGGCCTCGGCCCGCTGCAGACCTCCGCCACTGCGCCACTCAACACCCGCGCCGCCAACCCGCTGGCCCGCGCGCCGATCACCGAACCCCTCGATGTCGGCGTGCGCGCGATCAACAGCATGCTGACCGTCGGTCGCGGCCAGCGCATGGGCCTGTTTGCCGGCTCCGGCGTCGGCAAGAGCGTGCTTCTGGGCATGATGGCGCGCTACACCAGCGCCGACGTGA
>JAJZRT010000194.1:804-7015 GCA_021802595.1 Pseudomonadota bacterium | reverse complement strand
CGACTACTACCTCAGCGATGACGGCGCCGGGCTGATCGAACAGGAGCTCGAAGCCCGCGACTACTACACCGAAAAGAACGTCTTCTGGGTGCCGGCGCTGGCGCGCTGGGATTTCCTGCAAGCCAACGCCAAGGTCGCCGTCGGCACCGTGCTCCAGGTCAAAAACGGCAAGACCAGCGAATACAAATTCAACGGCATCGGCCGCCTGCTCGACGACGCGCTCGAAGCCGTGGAGAAGGAAAACCCCAAACTCAAAGGCGTGCTGGAAAAAGACTACGCCCGCAAGCAGATCGACGCCGCGCTGCCGGGCCTCATCGACCTCATCGCCGAAATCCCCTTCAAGCACGGCACGCTCCACGCCAAGGACATCCTCGGCCACGTGTACGAATACTTCCTCGGCGAGTTCGCCATGGCCGAGGGCAAGAAGGGCGGGCAGTACTACACGCCCAAGAGCATCGTCACCCTCATCGTCGAAATGCTGGAGCCCTACCAGGGCCGGGTGTACGACCCCTGCTGCGGCTCCGGCGGCTTCTTCGTGCAGTCGGAAAAATTCGTCGAAGAACACGGCGGCCGCATCGGCCAGATCTCCGTCTACGGGCAGGAATCCAACCCCACCACCTGGCGCCTGGCCTCCATGAACATGGCCATCCGCGGCATGGACTTCGACTTCGGCAAGGAACCCGCCAGCACCTACACCCGCGACCAGCACCCCGACCTGCGCGCCGACACCATCATGGCCAACCCGCCCTTCAACATGAAGGAGTGGAACGCCGGCGTGAAAGACGACGACCCGCGCTGGAAATACGGCATCCCGCCCGCCGGCAACGCCAACTTCGCCTGGATGCAGCACATGATCCACCACCTGGCGCCGCACGGCAGCATGGCCCTGCTGCTCGCCAATGGTTCCATGAGCAGCAACACCAACAACGAAGGCGAAATCCGCAAGGCGCTCATCGAAGCGGACCTGGTCGAATGCATGGTCGCGCTGCCCGGCCAGCTCTTCACCAACACCCAAATCCCCGCCTGCATCTGGTTCCTCACCAAGCACAAACAAGGTGGCCGTCATTCCGCGCCTTCTTCTCGTCATTCCCGCGAAAGCGGGAATCCAGAGTTCAGAAACCGCCGTGGCGAAACCCTCTTCATCGACGCCCGCAACCTCGGCTACATGAAAGACCGCGTGCTGCGCGACTTCGCCCCCGCAGACATCCGCAAGATCGCCGACACCTTCCATGCGTGGAAAACAGAAACCCGTCATTCCCGGTTGTCGGAGCCTGCCCCCGCGAAGGCGGGGGGCGGGAATCCAGCGGTCTATGAAGACATCCCCGGCTTCTGCAAATCCGCCACCCTCGAAGACATCAAAAAGCACGACTACGTGCTCACCCCCGGCCGCTACGTCGGCGCAGCGGAGCAGGAAGCCGACGGCGAACCGTTCGAGGACAAGATGGCGTGGCTAACAGCGCAACTGAATGAGCAGTTCGGTGAAAGCGCGCGACTGGAGGCGGCGATTCGCGAGAATCTGGCGAGGCTGGGTTATGGCGGGTGAGTGGCAACCCCGAGCAATCGGTAAAGCATTCGCAGTTAATCCTCCCCGCACGATAAAGCGGGGACAGGTAACACCATTTATCCCGATGGATGCGCTGCCTGAGCATGCGCGTTCGCCAATGCGTATAGATGAACGCGAGTTCACCGGCTCGGGCGTGAAGTTTCAGAATGGCGATACTCTGATCGCCCGCATTACTCCGTGCCTTGAGAATGGCAAAACCGCTTTTGTTTCCGGATTGCCTGAAGGGGTAGTAGCGCACGGCTCCACTGAATACATCGTTTTGGCTGGGAAACCCGACGAGAGCGATAACCTGTTCGCTTATTACCTTGTCCGATCCCCTGACTTTCGCCAGTACGCGATAGGACACATGGAGGGCACGTCTGGGCGACAAAGGGTACCGTCAGTTGCAGTCGAGAACTTCACCATTGCGTTGCCGCCCTTACCGGAACAACGCGCCATCGCCCACATCCTCGGCACCCTCGACGACAAGATCGAACTCAACCGCCGCATGAACGAAACGCTGGAGGCCATCGCGCGGGCGATCTTCAAGTCCTGGTTCGTCGACTTCGACCCCGTTCGCGCCAAAGCCAGCGGCGAGGCGCCCGAATCCATCTGCCGCCGCCTCGGCCTCACCCCCGACCGCCTCGCCCTCTTCCCCGACCGCCTCGTCGATTCCGAACTCGGCGAGATTCCGGAGGGGTGGGAGGTCAAGCCACTTGATGGAATCGCCGATTATCTTAACGGCCTCGCACTCCAGAAATTTCCTCCAGAGAATGATTCCGAGTGGTTGCCTGTCATCAAGATTGCGCAACTTAAGAAAGGAGACTCCGTTGGGGCGGATCGTGCTTCGCACAAATTGAAACCCGAATACATCGTGGATGATGGCGATGTGCTTTTTTCATGGTCGGGTAGCTTGGAAGTGGATATTTGGTGTGGTGGGCGAGGTGCACTTAACCAGCACCTGTTCAAAGTAACATCGGTCAATTATCCGAAGTGGTTTTACTTTTACTGGACGACGCATCATCTTTCGCACTTCCAAGCCATCGCAGCAGGTAAGGCTGTCACGATGGGCCATATCCAGCGCAAGCACCTAACGGAAGCGCTTTGTGCCGTGCCACCAAAGCCGCTCATGGAAAGATTAGACGGCATCATTGCGCCGCTTCTCGAAAAGCAAATCGAAAACAGGAAGGAGTCACGCACTTTAGGCGTCATGCGCGACACGCTCCTCCCCAAACTCCTCTCCGGCGAACTGCGCGTGCCGGTTGAAGGTGCCGCATGAGCACCCAACCGGAAGACGTGATCGACCACCGGCACTTCGACCGCGTGCCGGAGTGGCCCGCCTTCGCGGTGACCGGCGATGAAGTGAGCGGGCGTGTGCCAGTTACGCGGATTGCGAGTTGGCGTAAGTTGCCCGAGTTGCTGGAAGACCCGTTCTTCAACCGGCCCAAGACACAACTGATCTATCGCGGCCATCGCCGCTACGACTGGCCACTGACGCCATCGCTCGGCCGCTTCGACCCGCGCAATATCATCACCAAGGAAGTCGCCGAGGCGCAGTTGCGCCTGTTCCGCCGCGCGGTGCGGGGACGGATTACCGATCGCACGCTGGTGGAGACCCAAGAAGAGGACGAGTTGTGGGCGGTGGGTCAACACCACGGGCTGCTGACCCCGTTGCTGGATTGGACCTATTCGCCCTATGTGGCGTTGTTCTTCGCCTTCGAAAAAGAAGACCGCCGCCACGGCGAGCACGACAATCCGTACCGGGCCGTTTACCTGCTCAACAAGTCACACGTCGAGGCCGAGGACAAGTGCCCGCACGTGAGCGTGCTGGAGCCGCGCAAGGACGACCACGGCCGCCTGGTGAACCAGGCCGGGTTGTTCACCTCGTCGGCTTACGACAACACGCTGGAAAACTTTCTGATTGATTCGCTGCGCGATGAAGTGCTCGGGCAGGTCTCGGAAGATGATGAGGCCCGAGAGCTGGCCAAATACATCTGCAAGATTTACATCCCCAACGAAGAACGCGCCGAGTGCCTGCGGCATTTGCGCATGATGAACGTGCACCACGCCAGCCTGTTCCCGGATCTGCTGGGCGCCGCGCAGTACTGCAACATCATGGTGGCCGAGGAAGCGATCGATTATCGCCAGCAGGCGATTGAGAGCAAGGCTCAATCTGAGGAACCCCAAGTTGAAGCCGCACCCACGCCGCCAGCGATTCCGGTTGAACAGGACGACGTGCAATCTCTGCGACAAGTATTGGCAAACCCCGCGGATTCCTCGGGCGTTGAGCCCGCGCGCCTGGATTTGATCGCCCAGGAACTGGCGATTGAACTCGGCAAGAAGCAATACGTGGATTGGGATAAACGCGATAGCGTCAAAGCCGCCATGCGCAACGCGGCGCGCGTGGTGTTGCGCCGTCTTGGTTATCCGGCCGGTGCGCGCGAGGCAGTGCTGGATAAATTGTTGGGCGCGATCAAGGCGGAAGAAAAGGGCAAGGAATGAGCGACGGCTTGGGCGAAGTGATCCTGTATGAGGCCCCCGATGGCGAGGTCCATCTGGAGGTGCGGCTGGACCGTGATTCGGTGTGGCTGTCTCAGGCACAGATGGCGGATCTGTTCGGCCGGGAGCGCTCGGTCGTCACCAAGCACATCAATAACATCTTTCAGGAGGGGGAACTGGACCGGGAGGCAGTATGTGCAAATTTTGCACATACTGCGGCGGACGGAAAAACCTATTCGGTACAGAACTTTAACCTGGACGTCATTATTTCGGTCGGCTATCGGGTCAAGTCCCCGCGCGGCACGCAGTTTCGCATCTGGGCAACGCGTACTCTAAAAGAACATCTAGTGCGCGGCTATACGCTGAACCGCCAGAGGTTCGAGGCAAATGCCCGGGAGCTGGAGGCGGCGCTCGCGCTGGTGCGCAAGGCGGCTGCGGGGGAGGCGCTGACTTCCGACCAGGGACGCGGGCTGGTGGATGTGGTGACGCGCTATGCCCAGACCTTTCTGTTACTGCAACGCTACGACGAGGGGCTGTTGGCCGAGCCGCAGGTGGTTGCGGGCGGCAGATTGCCGACGCTGGATGAGGCGCGCGCGGCGCTGGCCGGGCTGAAGGCCGACCTGATCACGCGCGGCGAGGCAACGCCGTTGTTCGCGCAAGAGCGGGGCGATGCCTTCGCCGCCTTGCTCGGCAATCTCGACCAGACGGTATTCGGCGAGCCAGCCTACCCCAGCGTGGAGGCAAAGGCCGCGCACCTGCTGTATTTCGTCATCAAGAACCATCCGTTCACCGACGGCAACAAACGCAGCGCCGCTTTCCTGTTCGTGGATTTCCTGAACCGCAATGCCCGCCTGCTGGACGATGCAGGCGATCCGGTCATCAATGACATCGGTCTGGCGGCACTGGCCTTGTTGGTGGCGGAATCCGATCCGGCACACAAAGAGACCATGATCCGGCTCATCATGAACATGCTGGCGGGAGCGGCGAATGATCACTGAAGACCAGCTGGAACAGCTCGCGCTGACCTGGTTCCAGGATTCCGGTTGGGAATATCGCCACGGCCCGGACATTGCCCCGGATGGCGACAACCCCGAGCGCGCCGATTACCGCCAGGTGCTATTACCGGGGCGCATGCACGAGGCACTGCGCCGGTTGAATCCGGCTGTGCCGGACGTGGCGCTGGAAGAAGTGTTGCACCGTGTCGCCAAGCTGCATGAGCCTTCGGTGATTCAAAGTAATCGTAGTTTTCACGAGTCGTTACTCGATGGCGTGCCGGTGGAGGTGCAACGCGATGGCGAGAAGCGCGGCGACCGCGTGCGCCTGATCGACTTTGAACATCCGGAACAAAACCAGTTTCTGGTGGTGAACCAGTACACGGTGCAGGGCACCAAGCAGCCGCGCCGGCCCGATCTGGTGTGCTTTATCAACGGCATGCCCATTGCGGTGATCGAACTCAAGAACCCGGCGACGGAGCAGGCGGATATCTGGTCGGCGTTCAACCAGCTGGAAACCTACAAGGCCGAGATCACCGACCTGTTCGTATTCAACGAGGCGCTGGTGATTTCGGACGGCCTGCATGCGCGCGTGCGTTCACTGCCGGCGGACCGGGAGCGGTTTCTGCCCTGGCGCACCCTGCGCAACGAGAACGACCGGCCGCTGCTGGAGTTCGAGCTGGAGAAAGTGGTGCGCGGCTTCTTCGCGCCGGAATTATTGTTGGACTATTTACGTTACTTCATTCTGTTCGAGCAGGGCGACGACGGCATCATCAAGAAAATCGCCGGATATCACCAATTCCATGCCGTACGCGAGGCAGTGCGCGCCACGGTGATTGCGGCCACGCAGCCGCAAGCCGCAGTGAATAAGGCAGAGGAGGAGCGCGCCACTTATGGAAAGCGGGTGGTGCCCGGCTCGCGCAAGGGCGGTATCGTCTGGCACACCCAGGGCTCGGGCAAGAGCATTTCCATGGTGTGCTTCACCGGCAAGCTGATGCAACAGCCGGAGATGCAGAATCCGACGATAGTCGTCGTTACCGACCGCAACGATCTGGACGGGCAACTGTTCCAGACCTTTGCCGGTGCGCGAGCGCTGTTGAAGGAAACGCCGCAACAGGCAGAGGACCGCGATCAGCTCCGCGCGCTGCTGAACGGGCGGCCATCCGGCGGCATAGAT
>JAJZRT010000194.1:0-794 GCA_021802595.1 Pseudomonadota bacterium | reverse complement strand
GCCCGAAAAAGACGAGGACCAATTCCCGCGGCTGACGGAGCGAACCAACGTCGTCGTCATCGCCGACGAGGCGCACCGCTCGCAGTACGGCTTTAACGCGGTGCTGGACAAGAAGACGGGCAAATTCAAATACGGCTTTGCCAAGCATCTGCGCGATGCATTGCCCAACGCGACCTTTGTAGGCTTCACCGGCACTCCGGTGGAGACCGACGACAAGGACACCCGCGCGGTGTTCGGCGATTACGTCAGCGTGTATGACATTCAGGATGCCGTGGACGACGGCGCCACGGTGCCGATCTATTATGAAAGCCGCCTCGCGAAGTTGGATATCAATCAGGCGCAGATCGAGCAGCTCAGCGACCAGGTCGAAGAAATCTTCGAGGACGAAGAGAGCGTCGCGCTGCGCGAGGCGGCCAAGACCAAGTGGGCCGCGTTGGAGAAGCTGGTCGGCGCCGACCCGCGCATCAAGCAAGTCGCGGCGGATATCGTGCAGCACTTCGAGGCGCGCAACGCATCAGTGGAAGGCAAGGGCATGATCGTGGCCATGAGCCGCGAGATTTGTGTCCACCTCTACAACGCCATTGTGGCTTTGCGGCCGGATTGGCACAGCACCGACCCGGCGCAGGGTGCGATCAAGGTCGTGATGACGGGCTCGGCGGCGGATAAAGAACTCTTGCAGCCCCACATCTACAACGCCACCACCAAGAAGCAACTGGAAAAGCGCTTCAAGAACCCGAAAGACCCGCTCAAGCTGGTGATCGTGCGCGACATGTGGCTCACCGGCTTCGACGTGC
>JAJZRT010000193.1 GCA_021802595.1 Pseudomonadota bacterium | reverse complement strand
ACGCCTTCTGGGACGATGCTTTCTGCTGTGCGGTGGTGGCGGGCATGCAGCAGAATCTGGCCTTGCCGTTCGGAAACGGTCGATTGCAGTACCGCATCACCCGCGTATTTCCTGCGCTTGCGCGCCCGCTGGCAGAGACGCCCGTGACGCGGTCCGTTTCCGAACGCGGGCGGCTGCGCATCCATCTGGGCGATCAACTGGTATTGAAGGCTTACCGCTGGCTGCTCGCCGGCGTCCACCCGGAACTGGAAATATCGCGCTTCCTCACGGAGACAGCGGCGTTCGCGTACATACCGCAGCTGGCCGGCACAGTGGAGTATGCGGACAGTGCCGGAGAGGGGTCCACCTTCGCCATTCTGGAGCGCCATACGGAGAACCAGGGCACGCTCCAGGCCTACACACTGAACTATCTCGAGCGTTTTATCGACGCCTTCCGCGCCAGCCCGGGCAGCCCTCCCGACGATCGACACGCCGTGTATGCGGGAATGATGAAGACGCTGGGCGTGCGCACGGCTGAGTTCCACCAGGCGCTGGCCCTGCCGGATGCCGCCGGGGCGTTCGGTGTCGAACCCATTACGCCGGACGACGTTGCCGAATGGGTGAACGGCATACAGGCGCGGATGGAGTCGGTCTACGATCGGCTGGAAGCGGCGATGCCGCGGCTCCCGGAAACCGCCCGGCAGACCGGCGCCCGCTTGATGGGTATGCGGCCGCGTCTTTACCGCCTCATCATGCGTGCGTCCATGGTCCGCCACGATGGACTTAAAACTCGATGCCACGGCGACTACCATCTGGGGCAGGTGTGGCTGGCGAACAATGATTTCCTGATCGCCAACTATGGCGGCGACCCCGGCCGCCCATGGGCGCAGCGTCGCCGCAGGCATTCTCCCCTGCGCGATGTGGCATGGATGATGCACTCATTCTCCGAGGTGGGAGCGGCGGCCCTGGATCATGTGGCGGGCGATTCGCTGGAGGCGCGCGCGACCTTGCAACCCCATGTGGACGCGTGGGAGATGCTGGCGCGACGGGCTTTCCTCCGCGGCTATCGCAAGACCCTGGCGCAGCAAGCCTTGTATCCGGCCGATGCGGATGCGGCCGAGTCGCTGATTTCCCTGTTCCTGGCCGAGCGGACGCTCGATCTCGTTGAAACCGGACTGGCGCAGCACTCCAATGCCATAGGCACCGCGCTGCTGTGGCTGACGCGAGTGGCCCAGCGCCGGAGATAGGAGACAGGTTTGTCGATCCGGCGGCACGACATGCCCTTCGGGGCACAGATCACGGAGCAGGGGGTGCGATTTCGGCTGTGGGCGCCAGGCTGCGACCAGGTGGCGCTTTGCATCGAAGGCAAGTCGGGCGAAGAGGTGAAGTCGATGCTGGCGATGGGCGAGGGATGGTTCGAGCTGGGCGTGGCCGATGCGGCCATGGGCACGCGCTACCGTTTCGAGGTCAACGGCGGCCTTCGGGTGCCGGATCCGGCCTCGCGCTTCAACCCGGGCGACGTCCATGGCGCCAGCGAGGTGATCGACCCCGCGGCTTTCGATTGGCAGGACACGGCCTGGCGCGGACGGCCGTGGGAGGAAGCGGTGGTGTATGAGTTGCACGTGGGCACGTTCTCGCCTGCGGGAAGCTTCGCCGGCGTGATGCAACGGCTCGACTATCTGGCGGAGCTGGGGGTGACGGCGATCGAGCTGATGCCGGTGGCGGATTTCCCGGGTGCATGCAACTGGGGCTATGACGGGGTACTGCTATTCGCCCCGGACAGCCGCTATGGCCGCCCGGAGGATCTGAAAACGCTGGTCCAGGCTGCGCATGAGAAGGGGATGATGGTGCTGCTCGATGTGGTGTACAACCACTTCGGCCCGGAGGGGAATTACCTCCACGTTTACGCCCAGCCCTTCTTCAGCGAACGTCACCATACCTGCTGGGGGGCGGCGATCAACTTCGACGGACGTGACAGCCCTCCGGTGCGTGAATTTTTCATCCAAAATGCGTTGTACTGGCTACGGGAGTACCACTTCGACGGCCTGCGCCTGGATGCGGTGCACGCCATCTGCGACGACTCCGCAACGCATATCCTCGACGAGCTGGCGGACCGTGTGCATGCGGATATGGGACAGGAACGCCGCGTGCATCTGATTCTGGAGAACGACGCCAACGAGGCGCGCCATCTCGGCCGTGGCCATTACTCGGCCCAATGGAACGACGACCTGCATCATGCGCTGCACGTCCTGATCACCGCCGAGACGGATGGCTATTACGCGGATTATGCCGATACGCCGCTCCACCATCTCGGACGCTGCCTGACGCAAGGCTTCGCCTACCAGGGCGAGCGGTCCGGCTATCGCGGCCATGCCGTGCGCGGCGAGCCCAGCGCGCACCTGCCGCCGCAGGCCTTCGTCGCGTTTCTGCAAAACCACGACCAGGTGGGTAATCGCGCCATCGGCGAGCGCATTGCGCAGATCGCCCCGGCCCCAGCCGTACGGGCCGCCGCCGCAGTCTATCTGCTGGCGCCGGGCATTCCACTGTTGTTTATGGGCGAGGAGTTTGCTGCGACCTCGCCGTTCCCGTTTTTCTGCGATTTCGGCGACGACCTGCGCGAGGCGGTGACGCAAGGCCGCCGGCGCGAATTTTCCCGTTTCGCACGCTACGCCGACCCGCTATCGCAGGCGGCCATCCCGGATCCCAATCTGCCGCAGACCTTCCACAGCGCCAGGCTCGACTGGGACGAGCTCGACCACCTCCCGCAGGCCGGGTGGCTTGCGTATTACCGTGAACTGCTGCGCCTGCGGCGGAGGCTCATCGTGCCGCGCCTGAGTGGGATGGGTGGCAACGCGGGGACATTCGATGTGCTCGCTCCTGGCGTCCTGCAGGTGACGTGGCGGCTGGGCGACGGGTCCCGCCTGCGGCTGCAGGCAAATTTCTCCTGGGCCACGGTCAAGGTGGCACCCCTGCCTGGCGAACGGGTGTTCGCCACGTCCGCCGCGGCGATGCGGGGTGTGCTGGCACAGTGGGCCGTGGTATGGACGCTCGACAGCGATGGGGGGATGCATGAGCAGTCTGCTTGATCAGCTGTGCGAGCTGTACGGCGTGTTACCCGAGTACCGCGATATCTGGGGCAAGGTTCATCGCGCTTCCGACGCGGTGCGGCAGGCGCTGCTCAGGGCCATGGGGGTCGCCGCGGATACCGAGGCGGAGCGTACCGCCTCCCTGCATGCCTTCATGCAACGTGCATGGACGTGCCCGCTTGCGCCGGTGCAGGTAGTGCGTGAGCCGGCGCGGCCGCATCGCATTGCAGTCACGCTGCCGGCGAGCGAGGATGAAAAGACCTATCGTTGGTGTCTGCGCCGTGAGTCCGGCGCCGAGACGAGGGGCGAGTTCACCGCAGGTGCGCTGGAAGAGTCGGCACGCTGCCCGTTCGAAGGGCAGGATTACGTGCGTCGGATGCTGGCGCTGGATCTCGCGGTGGAGCCCGGCTACCACCGTTTCTTCCTGGAGCGCACCGACGGCGGCGGGCTCGCCGGCGAAATGCCATTCATCGTCGCACCGGCCACCTGCTACGAGCCGCCGGCGATCCACGCCGACGGACGGGTATGGGGGCTCGCGGCCCAGCTCTATGGCATCCGCTCCGAGCGCAACTGGGGCATCGGCGATTTTGGCGATCTGAGGCGCATGATCGAGTTCTGCGGGGAGGCAGGGGCCAGCACGCTGTTGTTGAATCCCCTGCATGCTCTGTTTGCGGATGCGCCGGAACATGCAAGCCCGTACAGTCCATCCAGCCGCGTCCATTTCAACGCGCTCTATCTGGATGTGGAGGGCATGGCCGATTTTGCCGAGTGCGAGGCAGTGCGCGCAATGGTGCATGCGCCGCAGTTTCAGGCACGGCTCCGCGCGTTGCGCGCGGCGGAGCAGGTGGATTACCGCGGGGTGGCCGAACTGAAATCCGGCGTCCTTGAACGCCTGTATGCGCATTTCCGCACCGCCCACCTGGCCGCCGATACCGACCGCGCACAGGCGTTCCGGTCCTTCCAGGCCGAGCATGGCGAAAGTCTGCGCAAGCAGGCGCTGTTCGAGGCGTTGCAGGCGCATTTCCGCCGGCAGGACGAGACGGTATGGGGCTGGCCCATGTGGCCGGAAGCCTACCGCGACCAGCACGCACCGGAAGTGGCGGCCTTTTGCGATGCGAACATCGTGCAGGTGGAATTCTTCGAGTACCTGCAGTGGCAGGCATCCCAGCAATTGGGGATGGCCGGCACACGTTCGTGGGAGGTCGGCCTTGGCGTCGGCATCATGCTCGACCTGGCCATCGGGGTGGCGGAAGGCGGAGCCGCCATCTGGACTCGGCGCGAGTTGTACGCGCTGGCTGCGAGCATCGGTGCGCCGCCGGACGAGATCAATCGGCTGGGACAGGATTGGGGGCTGCCGCCGTGGATTCCCCATAGGCTGACTGCTGCGGCCTATGCGCCGTTCATCGAATTTCTGCGTGCCAATATGCGCGATGCGGGGGCGTTGCGCATGGACCACGTGATGGGGCTGAGCCGCCTGTTCTGGGTGGTGCGCGGCCTGCCCATTGCAGAAGGCGCCTACGTGCGCTACCCGTTCGAGGATCTGCTCGGCATTCTCGCGCTGGAAAGCCGGCGCAATCGCTGTCTGGTGGTGGGCGAGGACCTGGGGACGGTACCGGACGAAGTGCGGCAGGCCATGCTGCCGATGAACGTGATGTCGACGCGGCTGCTGTATCTCGAGCGACTTGGAGATGGCCGCCTGAAGCCGCCGCAGGCGTATCCGGTGAATGCGGTGGCTGCAGTGACGACGCACGACCTGCCGACCCTGGCCGGGTTTTGGCGCGGACTGGATATCGACCTGCGCGACCGGCTGCATCTGTTCCCTGACGACGAAGTGCGGAATCAGCAGGTTGTGCAGCGTGCCGAAGACCGCGCGCAACTGCTGGTGGCACTGAAGGGGGAAGGCGTTCTGCCGCCCGGCAGCGACCTGCATCAGGTTGGCTTTCCCGAAATGACTGCCGAGCTGGCGGGCGCGGTGTATGCCTATCTGGCCCATGCGCCGTCGAAGCTGCTGCTGCTGCAGATGGAGGACGGGTTCGGGGTGCACGCGCAGCCCAACCTCCCGGGCACCGTGGATCCGGCCTATCCCTGCTGGCGCCTGAAGCTGCCGCTGAACCTGGAAGAGTGGAACGACAATGCCTATTTGCAGGGCATCCTGCAGGTGCTGCGCCAGGAACGTCCGGTGAGGCATGTGACCGATCCAGCCGGCGGCGCGGCCGGCAAAGGCGTGCAATCATGGATTCCGCGGGCGACCTACAGGCTTCAGCTCAATCGTGACTTCAATTTAAGACAGGCGACAGAGCTGATTCCCTACCTTGACGAGCTGGGCGTCAGTCACTGCTACCTGTCGCCGCTGCTGAAGGCGCGGCCGGGCAGCCGCCACGGTTACGACATCACCGACCATAGCAGCCTCAATCCGGAGATTGCCAGTGCGGAAGACTTCGAACAGTTCGCCGCCGCGCTCAAGCGTCATGGCATGGGATTGATCATGGACATGGTGCCCAATCACATGGGCGTCATGGGGGCCGACAACGGCTGGTGGCTCGACGTGCTTGAGAACGGTCCGGCATCCGCATTTGCCGGCTACTTCGATATCGACTGGTATGCCCTGTCGGAGGGGCTGCCAGGGCGGGTGCTGTTGCCGATACTGGGCGATCACTACGGCGCGGTTCTGGAGAACGGCGAGCTCAGGCTCGCCTTCGACGCGGCACAAGGTTCGTTCAACGTGTCCTATTACGCACACCGCTTCCCGGTGGACCCGGCCGAATATCCGCGCATCCTGTGCCATGGACGGGATCGCCTGCAGGCCAGGCTGGGAACGGAGGATGCGGTGCTGCTCGAATTCCAGTCGCTGACCACGGCCTTTGGCCATTTGCCGTCGCGCGACGACGTGAGGCCCGAGGCCATGGCGGAGCGCGCCCGCGACAAGGAGGTGCACAAGCGTCACCTGGCGCGGCTTTACGCCAGCAGCGCCGACATTGCCCAGTTCATCGACGAAAATGTGGCGGAAATAAACGGCACCGCGACAGGCGCGGCGAATTTCGATCTGCTGCACGACTTGCTGCAGGCCCAGGCCTATCGCCTGGCATTCTGGCGGGTGGCGGCAGACGAGATCAACTATCGCCGTTTCTTCGATGTCAACGACCTGGCGGCGCTGCGCATGGAGAATCCCGAGGTGTTCGAGGCCACCCACCGGCTGATTTTCGAACTGCTGTCGCGCGGCTACGTGAACGGCTTGCGTATCGATCATCCGGATGGCCTATATGCACCGCAGGAATATTTCGAGCGGCTGCAGGCCATGGCCGCCTCGCTCTCTCCCTTGGCACAGCCCAGCGGCGAGGATAATCCCAAGCCGCTGTATGTGGTGGTGGAGAAGATTCTTGGCGTCCACGAGCACCTGCCGGAGTCGTGGCCGGTACACGGCACCACCGGCTATGACTTCGCCGCGACGTGCGGCGGCCTGTTCGTCGACGGCGCCGCCGCCGACCATTTCACCCGCATCTACCAGGGATTCATCCGAACCCGTCCGGACCTGGACGAGATGGTGCGCGCGAACAAGCATCTGATCATGGAAACCTCGCTGGCGGGCGAACTGCAGGTGCTGGCCACGCAGCTGACGCGCATCGCCAAGGGCGATCGCGGCACCTGTGATTTCACCTTCAACGGTCTGCGCAGCGCGCTGGCCGAGGTCGTGGCGAGCTTTCCGGTCTATCGTACCTATGTCGCCGCCGGCGAGGCCTCGGCCGACGACATCCGCTACGTGGACTGGGCGGTGGCGGTGGCGCGCAAGCGCAGCAGGCTGGCTGACATCAGCATATTCGATTTCGTGCGCGACGTGCTGCTGGCGAACCTCGGGCAGGGCAGGAATGACGGCTACCGCGAGGCGGTGTGCGCCTTCGCCATGAAGCTGCAGCAATACAGCAGCCCGGTGATGGCAAAGGCGGTGGAGGACACCAC
>JAJZRT010000192.1 GCA_021802595.1 Pseudomonadota bacterium | reverse complement strand
ACCACGTGACAGGGCAGGGGCAGGCGGTCGAACAAGGGCGCGAGGCCGAACAGCGTCGCCGGCGTGACGCCGGCTTCACGCAGGGCATGGCGGCCGGTGCGGACGCGGAACGGCAGCGGGGCGACGACGGCGCCGATCTCGCGGAAATACATGTTCCAGCCGGTCAGCCCATGCTGCTGCGGCGCGAGGCCGGTGAGGAAGGTGGGAATGGCGCTGGCGGTGGTGGAGGGGAAGACCGAGGTGAGCTCTCCGCGCAGATGACGGCGCAGGGCGCCGTCGTGGCCGACCAGATAATCGTGGCCCAGTCCGTCGACCACCAGCAGGACGAGATGGCGCGCACCGGCCAGGGCTTGCGGCGGCAGTGCAGCCGCCGGTGGATAGGGGCTGGTGCCGCCCAGCGCCGTGGCGATGGAACTCATGAGGTTGACCAGGCTGCCGCCGCGATAGTCGGGCAGAACAGGGGCGGGGCCATCCCGCGTTTCGCATGTCTTGCTCATTGAGGTTCCCCGTTCGTTCAAGCGTGTCCGCGCGGCCGCCTCGCCAGCGTGCCCGTGTGGCGTGGCTGGCGACCGGCGTGCTGTCAGGACGCGGCGACATCGTCCTGCCGCCGCCCCAGCCGATACGCGATCGGCAGCACGATCGCCGCGGTCAGGGTTGGAATCCAGTAGATCCGGCCGTTCGTGTAGCCGTCATAGTGAAGGTAACGTTCGAAGATCACCAGCGCCAGACAGGCGGCCAGCAGCAATACGCCGGAGACCAGCAGCCAGGGGCCGCGCAGGCTTTCGATGAACAGGCCGTAGAGCAGAAAAGGCATCAGCACGGCGATCAGCACACCGGGCTCGAGCAGATAGCCCACATTGTAGAAGGGCACGAGAGAGGCGGCGGCGGCCTCCCCGAACCCAAGCAGAATGATGAAGTAGGCCGCCGGGCGAGGGTCTCGGGTCGGGGTCATGTCAGTCCTCCTTGGCATGCAGGTGGGATTGCTTCGACCCGCCGGATCGGCCCAGGGTTCACGCCACTGGTGGGATCGTCACCGCCATCGCGCGGGGACGGGGGCCGTCGTATCGCGCTACGCGCGGCCAGGAGGCGAAGACAACGAGGGGTCAGCCGCCCCAGGTCCGCACGCGCCCCACGTCCAGGTGGACGAAATCGGAGGCGGGGTAGTAGCCGACGCCACCAGCCTGCAGCGCGAGCCCGGTCTTGTGCAGGTTGGCCAGCGCCACGCCGGGGATGCGGATGTCGATGGCCTTGCCTTCCATGTGCAGGCTGTGTTTGGCGACGCCGGAAGAGTTTTCGCGCAGCATCTGGTTGGTGGTGGGGGAACGGTAGCCGGAAATGACCTGGAAGGGCTGCGCGGAACCGAGTGCGAGGTCGACGCGGTTGAGCAGGTCCAGCAGCTGCGGGTCGATGGCCGCGACCTGGTCGTTGCGGAAGTCGCGCAGGACGTGGTTGATTTCGGCGAGGGATTCCGGGACGTAGTCGCCCTGTACCCAGTAGGCCAGGTCGAGATTCTCCCCGGTGTGCAGGTTGTGGAAGCGCAGCCGGCGTTCGGGCGCGGCGAGCCAGGCGCTGGCGGAGGCCGGCAGCGGCAGCGCGGCGGCCAGCATGCCCAGCTTGAGAAATTTGCGTCGGCTGAGGTGCTTCATGGTTGTCCTTTCGATCCGTTGCCTGGCAGGCGGCCCACTTCCCGGGCCAGTCCATCCTGAGCGGCGATCACGGCGTCGACTTTAGGCCAATCGATGGCCAGGCTCAAGCCGTTGGCTTCAGCCAGGCTGTGCACGGTCTGCGCTGGGTCGATGCCCTTCTTGTAGATGTCCCGATGGACTTCGAGCAGGATGCGGCCGTCCCCGGTTACCGCCAGCAGCACCGGCTGGTAAATGAGGCGTCCGGGGGTTCCGATCCGCACCTGGTCGAAAAGTTCCGCAATATCATCGGGATGCAGGCGGATACAGCCATGGCTCTGGAAATGGTACACGCTCGCCGGTGCGATGGTGCCATGGATGCCATAGCCCCACAGGCTCAGGCCGAGCCAGTGCGTGCCGAGGGGATTGTCGGGGCCGGGGGGAACCTCCTCCAGCACGGTTTTCCCTTCGCGACGCATTTCCTCCTGGATCGACTTCGGTACCAGCCAGGGCTTGTTCGCCTGGTGGTTGACGATCCGGAAATCGCCCTGCGGGGTGGGCCAGTCGGGCTTGCCCAGCCCGACCGGATAGGCGGAGACGAGCTCGCCCTGGCTGAAGTGGAACAGCATGCCCTGAGGCAGGTTGACGAGGATCCCGTCGTCGAGCGATACCGGCACGATGTGGGGATTGTGGATGTGCAGGCGCTGGCCGGGATGGAGGATGGCCTTGGTGTAGCTGAGCGCATTCTGTTGCGCCACCAGCTTGGGCGGCACGCCGAAACGGGCACCGACGGCGGTCAGGGAATCCCCCCGCCTGACGGTGTAGTCGGTGTCGCCGCCCGTTACCCGATGGGACAGCGGCGGCAGGTCCTGGGCCGGGGCCGCGAGGCTGAGCCCCGCCAGCAGGCAAGCAAGAAAAGGGCGTGCAAAAGCGAGCATCGGTACGGTTTCAGGGTGGGTGCGGGCCCGGCCTTGCATGCCGGGCCGCTCGGGGGATTATGTCATGCCATCGGGGCCACACAGGCCTTCTTCCGTTGCTCGAACACGTCCGCACGCGGATAACCGAGCTTCGGATCCACGATGCGTCAAGAAGTCTGCCCATGCCGGCCGGCAATCCGGACAAGGCCAGGAATCGGACAGGATGGTTCCGGCTGCCACCGGAATCTTGTTGATTCCACTTGTTCATTCCCATTTGTACCAGTAAATACCGGAATGTATTGACGGTACCCATGACGGCATCTCGCAAATAAGATACCGTTTCTTCATTTTCTCGCCCCGTCATGGCCCGCAACGCCGTACCGCTCACTGAAAGCCGCATTCGTCAGCAGGAACCGGCCGCCAAGCCGGTCAAGCTGGCCGACGGCGGGGGCATGTATCTGCTGGTGCGGCCGGACGGTTCGCGTTACTGGCGGCTGGATTACCGTTTCGACGGCAAGCGCAAGACGCTGGCCCTGGGTGTGTATCCGGAGGTCGGGCTGGACGAGGCGCGGCGGCGTCGCGCCGCGGCGAAATCCCTGCTCGCGGCAAACCAGGATCCGGCAGCAGTGAAAAAAGCGGGCAAGCTGGGCAATCACCAGGGCGCCCGCAGCGACGAACACGCCTATGCGCTGAAACTCATTGGCGAAGGGGTGTGGAACTGGGATTTGCAGAGTGGCGTGGTTCGTCACAACGCGCAATGGGCACGTTTGATGGGGCTGGGCGAGCAGCGCCCGGAACACGCCATGCAGGCCGCCGTCGGGCGCCTGCATGAAGGGGATCGCGAAGCCGTGATGACGGCCATCCAGAACTGCCTGGACGGCAAGGCAGCCTTCGAGTGCGAGCATCGGGTCCGGCATCCGGATGGCAGCATCACCTGGGTGCAGAACCGCGGCGAAGTGGTGGAGCGCGATGCCGACGGCAGGGCGCTGCGCATGCTGGGCAGCCTGCGCGAGATCACCGAGCAGAAGCGCGCAGAGCGCGTCATGCAGCGCCGCAATCTGCTGCTGCAGTCGATTGCGGCGGTGAACGAGATGCTGATGGCGGACCTGCCCGACGAGGAACTGATGTCGCGCATCTGCCAGGAACTGGTGCGCGGTGATCTGTTCAGCATGGCCTGGATCGGCATGGTGGATGAGGATGGCGTGACGGTGCGTCCGGTGGCCGAGGCCGGGTTCACGCAGGACTATCTCGCCCGCGCGAACATCCGCTGCGATGACACGCCGCAGGGGCAGGGTCCCACCGGCACGGCGATTCGCATGGGCACCACCGTGATCAACAACGATACCGAGACCAACCGACGGTTTGCGCCATGGCGGGAGCGCGCGCGTGCCCAGGGATATCGCGCGTCGGCGGCCACACCGTTGCGGGTGCAGGGGCGGGTGGTCGGGGCGCTCCATCTCTACAGCCAGGAAGCCCACGTATTCGGCCTGGACAAGGTGATGCTGCTGGAAAAGCTGGCGACCGATCTGGGCGTGGCGATGGGCAACCGCGCGTCGCTGGCGGCGCTGCGCGAGAGCGAGGAACGCTTCCGTCTGCTGCTGGACTCGTCCCCCGAGGCGATCTTCGGGGTCGACACCCGCGGCATCTGCACCTTCGTGAACCCCGCCTGCCTCGCCATGCTGGGCTACACGCAGGAGGAAATGCTCGGCGCCAGCGTGCATCACCTGATCCACCACACCTATCCGGACGGCCGTCCCTATCCCAAGGAGCAATGCCACATCCGCTGTTCCACCCTGGAGGGCCGGCCCACCCATGTGGACAACGAGGTGCACTGGCGCAAGGACGGCACGAGCTTCCCGGTCGAGTACTGGTCGCACCCGATGTACCGCGACGGACAGCTGGTGGGGGCGGTGGTCAACTTCATCGACATCAGCGAACGCAAGCGGATGGAACAGGCGCTGCGCGAGAGCGAGGAACGCTACCGCCTGATTTCCAGCGTGTCGACCGATCTGCTGTATTCCTGCGTAGCAACGGCGGGCGGATTTTTTGCTGTCGACTGGGCGACTGCATCGCTGGACCGGATTTTCGGTTATACGCTGGACGAGATCCTGCAGCAGGGATGCTGGCGTTGCTATGTGCATCCAGACGATCTGCCCGAGTTCGATCGCAACATCACGCATCTGGCGCCGGGGCAGCGCAGCGAATGCGAGTTGCGCATTCTCGCGAAGGACGGTTCCACGCACCATATCCGGGCCTATTCCATGGTGGTGGAATCGGCGGACGGGCTGCACCGGCTGTATGGCGCCTGTCAGGACATCACCGAACACCGGCAGGCGGAGGCGCGCATCGAGTTCCTCGCCCATCACGATGTGCTCACCGGCCTGCCCAACCGCGTGCTGCTGCGCGACCGTTTCGAGCAGGCCCTGGCCCGGGCGCAGCGGTCGCAGAAGCATGTGGCGATGCTGTTCATCGACCTCGACAATTTCAAGCGGGTGAACGACACCCTCGGCCACGCCGCGGGCGACACGCTGCTGCTGGAAGCCGTCACGCGTTTGACCCGCTGTACGCGCGACAGCGACACCATCAGCCGCCAGGGCGGCGACGAGTTCATCCTGCTGCTCAATGACATTCCGGACATGGAGACGGTGGAACGCGTGGCCGCCGATATCCTCAGGTATCTGGCCGAGCCGGTGGAGATCGGCGGCCACGCGATAAGTGCCTCCTGCAGCATCGGCGTGGCCATGTACCCGCAGGACGGCCGCGATTTCGATACCCTGCTGCAGAAGGCCGATACGGCGATGTACAACGCCAAGGACGCGGGCCGCAACACCTACCGCTTCTTCGACGACCGGATGAACCAGCAGGCGCATGAGCATCTGCTGCTGCAGAACCGGCTGTATCAGGCGCTCTACCGGGCCGAACTGCAACTGCACTATCAGCCGCAGCTGGATGCCGACAGCGGCAAGGTGACCGGCGTGGAGGCGTTGCTGCGCTGGCACAATCCGGAACTCGGCGACGTATCGCCGGCGCGTTTCATCCCGGTGGCCGAAGACTGCGGACTGATCGTGCCCATCGGCGCCTGGGTCATCGAGCAGGCCTGCCGCCAGGCGCAGGCATGGCGCCAGGCCGGTTCGCCCGACCTCATCATGTCGGTCAACCTATCGGCCTTGCAGTTTCGCCGTAGCGGACTGATCGAGACCGTGTCGGGCGCGCTGGCGCGCAGCGGCCTGCCGCCGCACCTGCTGGAACTGGAGCTGACCGAATCCATCCTGCTGCAGGACGTGGAAAACACCCTGGACACGGTTTGGCAACTGAAAGCCCTCGGCATCCGGCTGTCCATCGACGATTTCGGCACCGGCTATTCCTCGCTCAGCTATCTCAAGCGCTTTGCCGTCGACCGGCTCAAGATCGACCAGTCTTTCGTGCGCGACATCAGCACCGATCCGGATGATGCCGCCATCGTCAGCGCCATCATCCAGCTGGCGCGCAGCCTGCGGCTGGGCATCATCGCAGAGGGTGTGGAAACGCAGCAGCAGCTGGCCTTCCTGCGCGAGGCGGGGTGCCGCGAGGTGCAGGGCTACCTGTTCAGCCAGGCGCTGCCCCCGGCGGCGCTGGAAGCCTTCCTGCGCGCGCACTAGGGTCGCGTTATGCGCGGACGGTTCTATGCTGAAAAGATGTCGAATGCCCGCGAGCCCCTGCCATGAGCCACAAACACGAGAATCTGCTGAAGTCGATCTTTGGCGGGCCGGTCGGCGGCAACGTCCACTGGCGCGAAGTGGAGGCCATGCTGACCCATCTGGGTGCCAGGGTGGAACCGCACCATGGCGCGAGTTTCCGCGTGGTGCTGAACGGCGTGGAGGGCTTCATCCATCGCCCGCACAACAGCAATACCTGCACCAAGCAGGAACTGCGGCATGTGCGCGACTATCTGGTGTCGGCCGGCGTGGACCCGTCACGGGAGCAGGCATGAGGACCGTGATCCGCAAGCGGCTGGCTTCCGGCCTGCTGGCCGTGGCCCTTGCGATGCCGGCATGCGCGACGGCCCAGCAGAACGACCCCGTGACCAGCGACCGGGCCACCGACATGGTGGTTGACGCGGTGGTCATGCGCCCGCTCGGACTGGTGGCCACGGTGGCGGGTACCGTGCTCACGGTGGTGGCGCTGCCGTTCACGATTCCCAGCGGCAGCGTCGAGACCTCGGCGCGGGAGCTGATCCTCAGGCCCGCGGACTATACCTTCAAGCGCCCGCTCGGCGACTTCAGCGAGAGTGGCGAGGACCGGCGCTGACGCCGGGAAGCCCTTTCCAATAGTGTGGGATTTTCCGGGGCGGGGCACCGGATCCGGCGGGTTTATCCATATCAATCAACAAAATATTTGTAGGGAGGCCATTTGTTCCTATAGTTTTTTTATTGGGTATCCATCGATAAGAACGGAGGACCGACATGCAGATTACACGACGGCAGTTCTTCAAGCTGTGCGCGGCGGGGGTCGGCAGTTCCAGTCTCGTCGCACTGGGCTTCGCCCCCGGCGAGGCGCTCGCGGAAG
Source organism: Pseudomonadota bacterium (assembly GCA_021802595.1). The sequence continues at coordinate 32 of JAJZRT010000192.1, read as the reverse complement.
TGCGCGAGTTCAAGCTCGCGCGCACCACCGAA
>JAJZRT010000191.1 GCA_021802595.1 Pseudomonadota bacterium | reverse complement strand
GCGATCATCGCGGTGGAGATGATGGCGCACAAGCTGGAGGCCGGCTGGGGACGCTTCGAGGCCGCGACCTACGCCTTCCATTCGACCGCGTTTCCCATGCTCACCGGGACGCTGCTCACCGCCACCGCGTTCCTGCCGATCGCGCTGGCCAAGTCGGTGGTCGGCGAATACACCTTCGCCATTTTTGCCGTGACGACGATTGCGCTGCTCTCATCCTGGCTGGTGGCGGTGGTGGTCACGCCTTATCTCGGCCACGTCCTTCTGAAGCCGAGCGAGCACGTGACCGATGAGAACGCGGCCTACCTGACGCCGTTCTACCGGCGCTTCCGCGCCATGGTGACCTGGTGCGTGGCGCACCGCCGCAGCGTGATCGCGCTGACGCTGCTTGCGCTGGTCATCGGCCTGGCGGCGATGCAGCGGGTCGAGAAGCAGTTCTTTCCGGCATCGGACCGGCTGGAGATCCTGGTCGAGATGTGGCTGCCCGAAGGCGCGTCCATCGAAGCCACGCGCGCCGAGGCGATCCGGCTCGAAACCCTGTTGCGGCAGGACAAGGACGTGGCGCACGTGCTCGACTACATCGGCCAGGGCGCGCCGCGCTTCGTGCTGGGGCTGGACCAGCGGCTGAACAACCGCAATTTCGCGCAACTGGTGGTGATTGCGAAGGACGTGCCGGCGCGCGAACGCGAGATCGCCCGCATCCGCAAACTGTTCGACACCGATTTCCCCAACGTGCGCGGGCGCGCAGTGCGGTTCGAATACGGCCCGCCCGCCGGCTATCCGGTGCAATACCGGCTGTCCGGCACTGACATTCCGCGGCTCAAGATCGAGGCCGAGAAATTGCGCAGGATCGTCGCCGCCCAGCCGCAGGTGACGGCCGTGAATCTGGACTGGAACGAGCAGTCTCTGGCGATCCGGGTCCAGCTCGACCAGGACAAGATCAAGGCGCTCGGCCTCAGTTCGGATGCGGTCGGCCGTCTGCTGGCGATGGAGCTGTCGGGCACGACCGTCACCCAGTTCCGCGAAGGCGACCGCTTGATCGACGTGGTCCTGCGCATCCCGCGCCGGGAACACCGCGACGTCGAAGCCTTGAAGTCGCTGCCTGTCGGAAGCTTCGACGGGCAGAGCGTGACATTGGGACAGATCGCCACCCTGAAGCCGGAATTCGAGGACGGCGTGATCTGGCGCCGCGACCGCCTGCCGACGATTTCCGTGCGCGGCGACCCGGTGGGCAAGACGCAACCGGCGACCATCATCGATTCGATTGCGCCGCAGGTAGCACGATTCAAGGCCCAGTTGCCGCCCGGTTTCCGGCTGGAAATCGGCGGTCCGGTGGAAAGCAGCGCCAAGGCGAATGCCGCCATCGGCGCCTCCTGGCCGTTGATCGTGATCACCACGCTGACCCTGCTGATGCTGCAGCTCGGCAATTTCTCGCGTGCCATGCTGGTGGTGCTGACGGCACCGCTCGGCATCATCGGCGTGGCGATCGCGCTGCTGGTGACGGGCCAGCCAATGGGCTTCGTGGCGCTGCTGGGCATCATTTCGCTGTCCGGCATGATCATGCGCAACTCGGTGATCCTGGTCGACCAGATCCAGCAGGACATCGCGCGCGGCCTGTCGCAGTGGGACGCGATCGTCGAGTCCACAGTGCGGCGCATGCGGCCGATCAGCCTCACCGCCGCGGCCGCGGTGCTGGCGATGATTCCGCTGTCGCGTTCGATCTTTTGGGGGCCGATGGCGGTGGCCGTGATGGGCGGACTGATCGCGGCGACCTTCCTCACGCTGTTCTTCCTGCCGGCACTCTATGCGGCATGGTTCCGGGTAAGAACCGAATAGGGTTCCGCAAGTCATACGCTGCAAGGAGGCGGGATGAAGACGTTCGGGATCGGACTGTTGCTGCTGCTGGGCGGGTGCGCCTCGCTCGAGTCGCCGAACCCGGCGTCGCCGTACTATGCCTATTCGACCGGCTGGGTGGCGCAGCTCGAGCGTCCCCTGGTCATTCCGGCCGAATCCGCGACGGTGCGCCTGCAGTATGGCCATGTCGTGCCGCGCAACGGCGTACAGGAGCAGGATCCGTTCTGCGTGGTCGAACTGGACACGGTCAGCGACGCCCCCCAGACGCTGCAACCGGGGCGCTTCGAGGTGCTCCGGGTCACGCGCAGCGTCAGCACGATCTTCGCCCGCGCGGCGTCCATGCCCCTCATGAAGGCGCAATTCGCGAACGACTACGACGGCGAGCCGTCGTTTCTGTATTACATCACCGCGTTCCGCCTGCGCGATCCGGCGCAACCGAACCTGCGCGGCATGACCTGCGCATGGAACCAGATGGCGCCGGGCAACCGGCCGCTGATGCGGCATCTCAATCTGGACGAGATCCGCGGCGCGCTGGGTGGCTGGATACGCCTGATCCCGCCAAAGGAGGCGCTGTGAAACCTGCCGATACCCGCATTGCGCCCGACAGCAAGGTCAAGCTGTCGAAATGGGATGCCGACGACGATGACATCGTCGGCAAGGACAAGTCCGTTGCACATCAACGCCTGGACGAATATCGCGAGCGGCTGGACACGCTGCAGGAACTGCTGTTCGCCGAAGGCAAGCACAAGCTGCTGGTCGTGCTGCAGGCGATGGACACCGCGGGCAAGGATTCCACCATTCGCCACGTGTTCCAGGGGGTCGACCCGCTGGGCGTGAACGTGGCCTGCTTCAAGGCGCCGACCGCAGCGGAACTGGCGCACGACTACCTGTGGCGGGTGCATCCGCACGTGCCGGGCGCAGGGGAGATCGCCATTTTCAACCGCTCGCATTACGAGGACGTGCTCATCACGCGGGTGAACGGCTGGATCGATGCGGCCGAATGCAAACGCCGCTATCGCCAGATCAACGACTTCGAACACATGCTGGCGGAAACCGGCACGACGATCCTGAAGTTCTACCTGCACATTTCCAGGGACGAGCAGAAGAAGCGTCTGGAAGAACGCCGCGACACGCCCCAGAAGCAGTGGAAATTCCAGCCGGGCGACCTCGCCGTGCGGGCGCAGTGGGACGACTACATGGAGGCCTACGAGGCGGCGCTGTCGGCCACCAGCACGGCGCATGCGCCATGGCATGTGATTCCCGCCAACAGCAAGCTGGCGCGCAACCTGATGGTTTCCGGCCTGCTGGTCGAAACGCTGGAAAGTCTCGACATGCGTTACCCGCAGCCGGCCGAAGGGGCGGCCGACACGGTGATCGTCTGAACGGATCTATCTGACCAGCGTCAGGTTGGGACGCGCGTGCGCCTGTCCTGCGGCGACCGGCTGCCAGGCGGGGAAGGCTTCCGGATGGTGGATGTGGTAACCCTGCAGATAATCCACCCCCATGTCCTCGAGCAGCGCGGCCATGTCGGCGTCTTCCACCTGCTCGGCCACCGAGTGCATGCCGAAGTCGCGTGCCAGCTGGGTGATCGAGCGGACGATGGCCTGGTCTCGACGGTCGTCCAGCATGCCGCGCACGAAGGCGCCGTCGATCTTGAGGAAGTCGGCGGGCAGGTGCTTGAGATAGAAGAACGAAGACGCGTCGCGGCCAAAGTCGTCCAGCGCGAACTGACATCCGCGCTCACGCAGGCCATGGATCAGGCGCTGGGCATCGCCCAGATTGACCACCGCGGCGGTCTCCGTCACTTCGAAGCCCAGGCGCGAGCCGGCCACGCCATAGTGGTCGAGCAGGTGGCAGACCACGCCGAGGAAGGACTCGTCGGCGACGGTCTTGCCCGACAGGTTGATGAAATAGACTGCGTTGTCGTCGGGCTGCGCAGCCAGGTAGGACACCACCGCTTCCAGCATCCAGCGGTCGAGGATGGGGGCCTGCCCGTAGCGTTCGAGTGCCGGCAGCAGCTTGGCCGGTCCCTCGACGACGCCATTGCGCTGCCAGCGGATCAGCACCTCGTAATGCGGCTGGCCGCTGCGTGACGTCGGCCGGATCAGCTGGCGGTAAGGCAGGAACTGGTTGGCGTCGAGCGCCTGCGCGAAATCGGCCGCCCAGCCCATTTCCGCTTCAAGGCGACGGAATCCGACCTCGTCCGCCTCGTACAGCATGACCCGCCCGCTGCCCTCCGATTTGGCTCGATAGCACGCCATGTCGGCCTGGATCATGAGGTCGCCGGCGGTGGTCGCGCCCTGCGTGATGGGGGCGATGCCGGCGCAGGCACCGAGCGTGAAGCGCCGGCCCTTGTGTTCGAAGCGGAAGTCGCGGATGCGCTGTACCAGTTGGCGACAGATCCGGTTGGCCTCGTCGGGGCGGGTGTCGAACAGGATAAGGCCGAACTCGTCGCCGCCCAGGCGGCCGAGATAGGCCTGCTCGGGCAGGGCGGCCTTCATGGTCTGTGCGATGTCCGCCAGCAGGGCATCGCCCACCGAGTGGCCGCAGGTATCGTTCACCAGCTTGAACTGGTCGAGATCGATGTAGCAGAACGCATGCTGCTGACCCAGGTCGCGCGCGGTATGCAGCGCGCGGGCCAGGCGGCCTTCCACCGCACGGCGATTCGGCAGGGTGGTCAGAGTGTCGTGGAAGGCCATTTCGCGCAGGTTGTCGAGCAGCACCTTCTTCTCGGTTTCGTCGCGCAGCACATAGACGGCACCGAGTCCGCCATGTTCGTTCAGCGGGGCGCAGCTGTAGCTGATGGCCAGCTTCTGGCCGACACGAGTGCGCAACTGGGCCGAGCCGGTCTGGCCGTGCAGTGCCGCGGCCGAAGCCGGGAAACGGGCCGGTGTCTCGTCGTCTCCGGCCGTCGGCTCCAGCCGCATCACGTCGCTCAGCGAATCCTGAAGGGCATCCTCGAGCGCAACGCCAAGCAGGCGCTCGGCAGCGGGATTGAGATAGGTCACCTGGTTGTGCGCATTGGTGACGACGACCGCGTCGTTGATCGACTGCAGCGTGACCTGCCAGCGTTCCTTTTCGGTGCTGAGCGCTGCTTCGTCCAGCTTGCGTTGCGTGATGTCGAAGCGGATCGACAGGTATTTGAGCGGCAGGCCGTCGTCGCCCTTGATCGGGATGATGGTCGAGGCAGTCCAGAATAGCCGCCCGTCCTTGGCCCGGTTGCAGATTTCGCCACGCCAGGTCCGGCCGCTGGTGATGGTTGTCCACAGGTTGGCGAAGAATTCCGGAGCGTGCTGCCCTGAATTGACGATACGGTGGCTCTGCCCGATCAGTTCCTCGCGCGTGTAGCCGCTGATGATGCAGAACAGGTCGTTGGCAAACGTGATGTTGCCGGCGAGATCCGACTCCGACACGCTGGCGGCGCTGTCCAGCGCCTTCTGCTGCTCGCCCAGGTCGGTGAGCAGACGTTCCAGCGCCGCGCCCATGAAATTGAAGGCGCGCGTGGATTCCTGCAGTTCGGGGGGGCTGCCGGGGCGGACGGGGATGCGCACGCTGTAATCCCCGGCCTCGATCTGGCGCGCAGTCGTGCAGAGCCGGACCAGATCTTTCAGGCTGAACCGCAGCATGGCGTGGATCAGCCAGCCGAGCAGGGCAATCGCTAGGCTGACCAGGACAAACAGCCGGGTGCCGAGATGCCACAGGAAATCTTCATACGCATGGGAAGAAGGCTGAATGCGCAGGCTGCCGTAGTAGCGGCCCTGGATGATCAGGTCTTGCTGCATGACGGGCAGGGCAAGTCGGGTCAGCCGGGCAAACCAGTCGGGGCGATCCGCGACGAGGGCGATGGCCTGCTGCTGCAGGACACGGCCGTCGGGTGCCGTGTATTCCACCTGCCGCAAATTGCCCTGGTCGATGGGGATGCGCAGCCGCGCCTGTACGGCCGGGTAATCGCCGCGCATGGCCGAGTCGGACACGGCCTGCGACAGCGCCGCGAGCTGCGCGGCGGCCTGCACGTGCAAGGCGGCGTCGGCGTCCTGGCGGGCGATGTGCAGCGCCTGCTGTCCTGCCAGCACGGACACTGCGATCAGGATGAACAGGGTCGTTCCCACCACGCGTCCCTGGGTGCTGAGTCGGGCCGGGTGCAGGGCGTGCACCAGGCGGGCGAGCGGGGCGGGGAGGCGGGGGCGCATGCGGGAGGAATCGGCGGCGTGCGCATTTTCTGAAGCCCAAATAAAAACGTCGCTTCAGGGGTGTGTGACTGCTTACATTGAAAGTGCGGCGGGTCAGCTTTTCTTGCGTGCGCGCGGGTGTGCCTGATCGTAAACCCGGGCGAGATGCTGCCAGTCGAGATGGGTATAGACCTGCGTGGTGCTGATGCTGGCGTGGCCGAGCATTTCCTGCACCGCCCGCAGGTCGCCCGACGATTGCAGGAGATGGGTGGCGAACGCGTGGCGCAGCATGTGTGGGTGGACGTGCTGGTTCAGGCCGGCCTGCAACGCCCAGCGGTTGAGCCGAAGCTGGACGCTGCGCGGGCTGAGGCGGGTGCCGCGCTGGCTGACGAAGAGGGCCGTCACGGGTCCGCGCACCAGCGTTTCCCGCTGCGGCAGCCAGGCGGACAGGGCGGCTACGGCCGCGTGCCCCACCGGGACGAGACGGGTTTTCCTGCCCTTGCCGGTGACCTGCGCTTCGCCCGCCTGCAGGTTGACGTCGTGCAGGTCGAGGCTGGCGAGTTCCGACAGGCGCAGGCCGGACGAATAGAACAGCTCGAACATGGCGCGGTCGCGCGCCGCGAGGGCGGCGCTGTCCGTCTCTGGCGCTGCGGTGTCGAGCAGCTGGGCGCAGGCGTCTGGCGACAGGACCTGCGGCAGGGCCTTGGGGGCCTTGGGCGGCCGCAGGCCGCTGCAGGGATTGCCGGTGTGGCCGAGGCGGCGGCAGGCGAAGGCGTAGAAGCCCCGCCAGCTCGACAGGTGCCGCGCCACGCTGGTGGCCGACAGTCCCTGGGCGCGCAGCCGGACGATGGCGCCGCGGATGTCGCCGACGGTGAGTTCGGCCAGCGGCTTACCGGCGGTCAGCTGGCCGAGGCTGGCGAGGTCGCGCCGGTAGGCTTCCACCGTATGCGACGACAGCCGCCGTTCGGCGGCGAGGTACTGGAGATAGGCGTCGACCGGGCTCAACCCTGCATCCGCACCAGCGCGGCGCCGACCAGCTGGCTCAGGCGATCCAGGTAGAGCGTGCCCATGCCGGGATAGAAGCGCTTGGCTTCCTCCG
>JAJZRT010000190.1 GCA_021802595.1 Pseudomonadota bacterium | reverse complement strand
CCTTCCCGGTCCGTCCCGACGGCAAGATGACCATGAATCTGGTCGAGGACATCCAGGCTTCCGGCAAGACCCCCACCCAGCTGGCGCGTGATATCGAGAAGGCGCTCGGCAAATACATCCAGGAACCCATCGTCACCGTCATCGTCGCCGGCGGCATCGGTCCGTTCGACCAGCAGATCCGGGTGGTGGGCGAGGCGGCCAAGCCGCAGGCGCTGAACTACCGCGAGCACATGAGCCTGATCGACCTGATGATCTCGGTGGGCGGCCTGACCGATTTCGCAGCCGGCAACAAGGCCTACATCCTGCGCACCGTGGACGGCAAGCAGGAGCGACTCGGTGTGCGTCTCGACGATCTGCTGCGCGGCGGCGATACGTCGGCCAACGTCGACCTGCGTCCGGGCGATGTGCTGGTCGTGCCTGAAAGCCTGTTCTAAACAACGTGTCTGCGCCGCCGTGTGCGGCGCTTCTTGATGGCGGAACGTCCACATGGATCAATTGTTGCAGCAAATTCTGGGCTATGCCAAAGCCGCCTGGCAGCGCCGCTGGTGGGGTGTGGCCACGGCCTGGCTGGTGTGCGTCATCGGTTGGACCTGGGTGATGATGATCCCGGACCGCTATCAGGCTTCGGCGCGCGTTTACGTGGATACGCAAACCCTGTTGAAGCCGTTGCTGTCGGGGCTGGCGGCCGAACCCAACGTCGAACAGCAGATCAAGCTGATGACCCGTCAGCTGGTGAGCCGGCCGACGCTGGAAAAAGTCGCGCGCATGACCGACCTCGACGTCAAGGCGAAAACGCCCGAACAGACCGAAACCATGCTGAACGGTCTGGCCAGCAAGATTTCCATTGCCGACGCCGGCCGTGAAAATCTCTACACCATCAGCTACCAGGATGCCAATGGCGACCTGGCGAAGAAGGTGGTGCAGTCGCTGCTGACCATTTTCGTGGAGAGCAGTCTCGGCAAGACGCGTCAGGATATTTCCAGCTCGGCGCGCTTCATCGAGGAGCAGTTGCAGCAGTATCAGCAACGACTGAACGACGCCGACAACGCACTCAAGGAGTTCAAGCAGAAGCATATCGGCATGATGCCGGGGCAGGGCGGCGACTATTACGCAAAACTGGCTGAAGTGAGCACGCAGCTGCGGCAAGCGCAGCTGGACCAGCAGGAAGCGCTCAACCGCCGCAATCAGCTGAAGCGCCAGCTGGCGGACGAGGAGCCCGAAATTACCGCGGCGGCCGTGGCAGGTGCGAGCAACAGCGAGATCGATGGTCGCATCCAGGCGCTGCAAAAGCAGATGGATCAGTTGCGTCTGCAATATACCGACCTGCATCCCGATGTGCAGGCGACCAAACGCCTGATCGAGAAACTGGAGGCGGAGAAGAAGGCCGACCTGGCAAAGATCAAGGCCGATCCCGCGGGCGCCAAGATCCAGAACCCGGTCTATCAGCAGCTCACGCTTGCCATCGCCGAGGCGGACGCCAATGTTTCATCGCTGCAGGCGCGGGTGGCGGAGTACCAGCGCCGCTATGCCGAGTTGCGCAGTGCATCCAACATGATTCCCCAGGTGGAGCAGGAATACACCGAGTTGACGCGCAACTACGACGTATATCGCCAGAACTACGATGCCCTCCTGAAACGCCGCGAGTCCGTCACCATGTCGGGCGAGGTCGAAAGCAAGACTGACACCGTCGACTTCCGGGTGATCGATCCGCCCTTCGTGCCGAGTCAGCCGGCGTGGCCGAACCGGCCGCTGCTGCTCTCGCTGGTGACGCTGGGCGGATTGGTCGCAGGGGTGGCGGTGGCCTTCCTGCTGAGCCAGCTGCGCCGCACCGTGACCGACCGCCGTGTCCTGCGCGAGTTGACCGGGCTGCCCCTGCTGGGTGCGGTGTCGCGGGTGGAGACCGATGAAAGCCGTCGTCGCAAACGCAAGGGCATGCTGACGTATCTGGCCGCACTGGGGAGTCTGATTGCCGCCTATGGCGCCGTCATGGTTCTGCAACTGCTTGTGTCGCGCGCCGGCTAGGAGAGTCCATGAGCATTATTGAAAAAGCAGCGGGCAAGATTGGCACGGGCGCGCCTCATCCCACCCCCCAGGTTGGCCCCGGCGATCCCGGTCACGACGCCAGTCTGATCGAAAATGCGCTCAACAAGCAGCGCGGCGGTCACGCGGTGCCTTTCGTCGCCACGCCGGTCGAGCCGATATTCAGCGCGCCGGACACCCTCGCGATGGAGGGGGGAAGCCAGGTGCAGCCGATCAATCTGGCACGCCTGCATCGCATGGGGGTGGTCGCGCCGGACGCGGAGAAAAGCCAGATCGCCGAGGAGTTCCGCATCATCAAGCGGCCGCTCATCGCCAATGCCTTTGGTCAGGGTACCGCCCGGGTCAGGAACGGCAATCTCATCATGATCACCAGTTCGCTCCCGGGCGAAGGCAAGAGTTTCGTTGCCATCAACCTGGCGATTTCGATGGCGATGGAAATGGATCGCACCGTGCTGCTGATCGACGCCGACGTCGCCAAGCCGCGCGTGCCCGAATACCTCGGCATCCATGCCGACAAGGGGCTGCTCGACGTGCTGCAGGACAAGGACCTCAAATTGTCCGACGTGCTGATCAAGACCGATATCGCCAAGCTGACCGTGCTGCCCGCCGGCCGCACCTACAAGCGCGCGACCGAACTGCTGGCAAGCGCCGCCATGACCCGCCTGGTCGAGGACATCGGCAACCGGTATCCCGACCGTATCATCCTGTTCGACTCGCCGCCGCTGCTGGCGACCAGCGAATCGAGCGTGCTGGCGACCCACATGGGACAGATCGTCATGGTGGTGGAAGCCGAGAAAACCTCGCAGGAGGCGGTGCGCGAGGCCTTGGGCCACATCCAGTCCTGCGAGGTCGTTGGCATGCTGCTGAACAAAACCACGCCGACTCCGGGCGCAGATTACTACTATGGCTACTATGGCAGTTACGGCAAATAAGCCTCAGCACGCCTGTACCAGCGCGGCGATGCACGGAAAGGCGCCCCTGGCAGGCGTTAGTGCTTTGTTGCTGCTGGCGTTGTTTGCCTGTCCGGCAAGTGCGGTCGAGTGGAAGTTCACCCCCAGCGTGGGCGCGCAGGCAACCTACACCGACAATGCCAACCAAAGCCACAGCAACCCCCAGGATGCGCTGATACTCAGCGTGACGCCGGGTTTCAGCCTGCAATCGCAGGGCTCGCGCCGGGTGCAGGCCAGCTTGCAATATGGCCTCACTGGCGTGGCGCGCTTCAGCAACGACAACAGCACCAATCTCTACCACAATCTGGGCGCCTCCGGTAAGGCCGAACTGATCGACGATTTCCTGTTCATCGACGGCAGCGCCGGTATCTCGCAGCAGCTGATTTCGCTGCTGGGTTCGCCCGCCGACGCGACCACCAACTCCGCCAATCGCACCACCGTCGGCACCTATTCGATCAGTCCCTACATCCAGGAACGCTTCGGAACCTTTGCCAATGCGCAGGCACGCTACACCAACAGCGGTGCGATTTTTGAGAATAACGTCGCCGCCAATTCCACCGTGAATTCGTTTGCTGCGAGCCTGAATAGCGGCACCCGCTTCACTGATCTCAGCTGGGGCCTGAATTATTCCATCCGCAAAGCAGAAAACCGCAATGCTGCCAATGCCGCTTTCAATGCCAACAGCACATTCGAAAGCGCCAGCGCAACCGCGGGTTATGCATTGACCCGACAATTTCGGGTATTCGGCACGGTGGGGCGGGACTGGAACGATTACCTCAGCACTAGCGGGATCAGTGGATCGTCCTACAGTGCGGGTTTTGGCTGGTCGCCGACGCGCCGAACCAGCGTCGAGGCTTCTGTCGGCGAACGCTATTTCGGCCGCACCTACAGCCTTGCCGGCAGCCATCAGTCCCGGTTGTCTCGATGGACGGTGAATTATTCGGAGAATGTCAGCGATATCACCCAACAGTTTCTGGCGGCAAGCAGCCGTATTTACTGGATATGCAGTGGTGGATTGCTGGTCTCAACCACGAGCACCACGAACCCCAATCCAGCAAACTGCACGGGGCCATATTCGGCAGGGGAAGTGATGTTCATGGCCCCCAGTTATGGCGTTACGACTGCAGATTTGGTTGCCGCAGGCGTGCTCAATGTCGGGATCGCCAATGGTATTTTCATTATCAAGAGCCTGAATGCGGGTGTGTCATGGGACATCCGCCGATTGGGGTTCGGGCTGTCAGTGCAGGACACCAGGCGTCTCTACCAGTTGTTTAGCAATGCAGAGGACCGTGTGCAGGGTGTCTCGGGCTCAGTCAGCTATCGGCTGTCTCCCCAAACCACAGCCAGCAGCAGCCTGTCGCTCACACGCAATAGCATTGATGCGGTGCTGGCAGGCGGCACGGCGAGGGAAGATACCATCCTGACTTTTGGTATGGGCCTCAACCGCCGCTTTACTAACAAACTCAATGGCGCGTTGACTTTCCGCCATACCCAACGGAGTTCGAACGTGGCGAACGCCGATTACGGAGAAAACAGCATTACGGCTTCTGCCTTCATGAGCTTCTGATAGCTGCCTGGGGCGGCATAGCCATTGCTTGATTACAGGTAAGCCATACAGCGCCCGATCACCGGAAACCTCATGTACGAAGACTATTACCGCTTTAGCGCCAAGCCGTTCCAGCTCAATCCCGACCCGCGATTTTTCTTCGGGTCCAAGGGGCACAAGCGGGCGATGGCCTATCTGGATTACGGCCTGTCTCTGGGCGAGGGGTTCATCGTCATCACCGGTGAAGTCGGCGCCGGCAAGACCACGCTGGTGCGCAACCTGTTTCGCCAGATCGAGGCCCACAATGTGGTCGCGGCACAGCTGGTGTCGACCCAGCTGGATGCAGAGGACACGCTGCGTAGCGTGGCCGCCTCGTTCGGGCTGGAACATGAAGGCCTGACGAAGTCTGCGCTGCTGAAAAACCTGGAGGATTTTCTGGCGGCCGCCGCGCGCCAGGGCAAGCGTGCGCTGCTGGTGGTGGACGAGGCGCAGAACCTGACGCCACGTGCGGTGGAAGAACTGCGCATGCTGTCCAACTTCCAGACCAGCGAGCGTTCGCTGATCCAGACCTTCCTGCTGGGGCAACCCGAATTCCGCGGCATCCTGCAAAGCCCGGACATGCAGCAGCTGCGCCAGCGCGTGGTGGCCTCGTACCATCTGGGGCCGCTCGATGCGGACGAGACGCGTGGCTACATCGAGCATCGCCTGCGCACCGTCGGCTGGCATGGTACGCCGGGTTTCGATGACGCGGCCTTTGCTGGACTGCACCGCTTCACCGGCGGGATTCCGCGGCGCCTCAATACCACCTGCGACCGCCTGTTGCTGTTCGGCTTTCTCGAGGAGAAGAACCATTTCGGCGAAGCCGAGGTCGCCGAGGTGATTGCCGACCTGAAGAACGAGGTTGCGCACCAGGATTTCCCCGGTGCGCCGGGCATCAACCACCATGTCCAGGCGACTGGCGGCATGCTGGGCGGCGAAGACAGCGCACGACTGGCGCAGCGCATCGACCAGGTGGAACGCTCGGTTAATCGCATCCTGCCCATCGTGCGCAAGATCCTGTATACCGTGAGCGAACGCCACGCGGCAGCTGAAGGCGCGCAGCCGGACAACCTCGACGCCACGCATTGACGACCCAGCCATGACCCAGGTTTTATGCGTCGCGGGCGCGCGCCCCAATTTCATGAAAATCGCCCCGGTGATGGCTGCCCTGGCCGAGACCGGCGTGGCCGCGCAACTGCTGCACACCGGCCAGCATTACGACGCGGCGATGAGCGACAGTTTCTTCGCCGACCTCGGTATCCCGCATCCCGATCACCATCTTGAGGTTGGCTCCGGCAGCCATGCGGTGCAGACGGCCGAGGTGATGAAGCGCTTCGAACCCGTGCTGGAAAGCGTGCAGCCGCAGGCCGTTCTGGTGGTGGGCGACGTCAACTCCACCATCGCGTGCGCGCTGGTGGCGGCCAAGCGCGGCGTGCGCGTGATCCACGTCGAGGCCGGCCTGCGCAGCTACGACCGCAGCATGCCGGAAGAGATCAATCGCGTATTGACCGACCAGATTTCCGATCTGCTGTTCACCACCGAGCGCAGCGCGCTGGCCAACCTGCAGCGCGAGGGGATCGATGCTGCGCGTGTCGAGTTCGTCGGCAACGTGATGATCGATACCCTGTACCGCAACCTCGAACGCGCGGTGCCAGGTACCCAGACTTTGGGTGCCGTGCTGCCGCGGTATGCCGTGCTGACGCTGCACCGGCCGTCCAACGTGGATGACGCGGCGACGCTCGCTGCGCTGCTCGATGTCATCGGTGAAATCAACCGCACCCTGCCGGTGGTGATGCCGCTGCACCCGCGCACGCGCGGCAACATCGAGCGCTTCGGTTTCACCGCCAGGCTCGATGGCCTGCACATCCTGCCGCCGGTGGGCTACCTGGAAATGCTCGGCCTGATGCGCGACGCCAAGCTGGTGCTGACCGATTCAGGCGGCATTCAGGAAGAAACCACTGCGCTGGGCGTGCCGTGCCTCACCTTGCGCGAGAACACCGAACGTCCGATCACCGTCGATGAAGGCACCAACACCCTGGTCGGTCCTCACCCCGAGGCGATCCGCCGCGCATTTTCCGAAGTGATGGCGGGCGGCGGCAAGGCCGGGCGCATTCCGGAATACTGGGACGGCCGCGCGGCGATGCGCATTGCGCATGCGCTGAAGGACTGGCTGCCCATGCAGAAGGGGGTTCATGCCTTGGCGGGGACAAGGATCGTGTAATGGCCGGACGCATCAGGAATGCCATGTCGATCGATGTCGAGGATTATTTCCAGGTCTCGGCGTTTGCGCCGCATATCCGGCGCGAAGACTGGGACGCACTGCCGTGTCGGGTCGAGCATAATGTCGACGTGATTCTCGGTCTGCTCGACGAGGCCGATGCCAAAGCCACCTTTTTCACCCTGGGCTGGATCGCCGAACGTTATCCGCAGGTGGTGCACCGTATCGTCGGCAACGGCCACGAACTGGCCAGTCACGGTTACGGCCACCAGCGGGCATCGGATCTCACGCCCGAGGCTTTCCGCGACGACATCACCCGCGCCAAGCGCATCCTCGAAGACAGATCGGAA
>JAJZRT010000189.1:2820-7155 GCA_021802595.1 Pseudomonadota bacterium | reverse complement strand
GCCTTGAGCCAGCTGCACCGCATCGAATGGAAATGGGTGCGCGGCCACGCCGGCCATCCGGAAAACGAACGCGCCGACGCGCTGGCCAACCTTGGCGTTCTGCAGGCACAACAACACTGATACGTAAAAATATGCGGCAAATCATTCTGGACACCGAGACTACCGGCCTCGACCCCAACCAGGGGCATCGCATCATCGAAGTGGCGGCAGTGGAAATGATCAACCGCCGGCTCACCGGCAACCACCTGCACCGTTATGTGAACCCCGACCGCGAGATCGACGCCGGGGCGATGCAGGTGCACGGCATCACCCCGGAATTCCTGCAGGACAAGCCGCGTTTTGCCGACATCGCGCAGGAGTTTGTCGACTTCATCCGGGGGGCCGAGCTGATCATCCACAACGCGCCTTTCGACGTCGGCTTCCTCAACATGGAGCTGCGCCAGCTCGATATGGCGCCGTTGCCGACCTGGTGCGACGGCGTGACCGACACGCTGGCGATGGCCAAGGCGCTACATCCCGGCCAGCGCAACAACCTGGACGCACTGTGCAAGCGCTATGGCGTCGACAACACCGCCCGGACGCTGCATGGCGCGCTGCTCGACTGCGAACTGCTGGCGGCGGTGTATCTCGCGCTGACGCGCGGCCAGGAAAGCCTGTCGATCGGACTCGAAGTGCGCGGTGCAGAGGCCGATCAGGCTGCCGCGCGGGCGCGCCCCAAGCCCATCCTGCTGCAGGCGAGCGCAGATGAGCGGGCCGCCCATGCAAGCCTGCTCGAAGCCATCGCCAAGGAAAGCAAGGGCGCGTGCTTGTGGGCTGAGGGGCAGGAGGCGATTTGACGGTTTCGGGGGTGGCGACCAGGAGGACTGCCCTCCAGCGCATCGCACGGCTGGCGCTGGCCTGCGCCTGTCTGTCCGTCGTGTCGGCGCAGGCGCTCGCGGCGCGCGTGGCGGTGGTGCTGAGCGCCGATGCGGCCCCCTATCAGGAAGTCTATCAGGTCATCCGGGCCTATCTGGACGACACTCCCCACGAAGTCAGCCGGGTCTATGCCGAAAATCTGACTGCCGGCTCGCTGAATGACGCCCGCCTTGCCGTGGCGGTCGGGGTGGGAGCGGCGGAGGCATTGGCGGCACTGCCGGAACGGCCGCCCGTGCTGGCCATACTGGTGCCGCGCGCGTGGTATCTCAGGTCGGGCCGTGCGCGCCTGAGCAGCGGCAACCGTCGCAACCAGTCGGCCATCTACCTCGATCAGCCCTTCGAGCGCCAGGCGCTCCTGATCCGGCTCGCCTTGCCCGACGTGCGGCGGGTCGGGGTACTGCTGAGCCCCGAGCAGAGCGGCGTGCTGGGTGAACTGGAAGAAGCGTTACGGGCCCAACGGCTCACTCTGGTACATGCCACCGTGACGGCAGACGACCATTTGATCGCCCCGCTGGAAACGGTACTGGCGGAAGCCGATTTGCTGCTGGCATTGCCGGACCCGCTGGTGTTCAACCGCAACACGGCCCAGAGCCTTTTCCTGACATCCTACCGCTATCGTGATCCGGTCCTGGGGTATTCGCGTTCGCTGACGCGGGCGGGCGCGCTCCTGTCGCTGCATTCCAGTCCGGCGCAAATCGGCCGTCAGGCCGCCGAATGGATCGGCAATGCCATGCAGGGCAATGCGGTGCATCTGCCGCCGCCGGCCTATCCCAGCTATTTCAGTGTTTCAATCAATGACCAGGTGGCGCGTTCGCTCGGCTTTACCTTGCCGTCCGAGACCGACCTGGAAAAGCGTCTGGCAGGGGAAAACTGATGGCGTGGCCACTGGGAATACGGGGACGTGTCGTCGGGCTGGCCATGGTGCCGGTGGCCATCATCGGCGTTCTGCTGATGTTTCAGCTCATCACGGGGAAAATCAGCGACCTCGACCAGTCCTTGCGTACCCGCGCCCTGGCCATTGCGCGGCAGTTGGCGCCGGCGGCCGAATACGGCGTCGCCTCGGGGAATGTCGAGGTGCTGCAGACCTTGCTGGAAAAGGCGGCGATCGAACCCGACGTCCGTGGCGTGGCGGTGTTTGCCGAGAATGGCCAGTGGCTCGCGCAGGTCGGTCTGGGTGCCTGGACCAATCCGCTGAAGGGCCGGCTGCCCGCTGACCATATCTACCAGATCGAATACCCGGACCGGCTGGTGTATTACGCACCGATCACCCGCACCGAAGTGGTGGTGGACGATTTCAACCCGGACGGCGACAGCGCGGCCAAGGCGGGCACCCAGACCCGGCTGCTGGGGTGGGTCGGCCTGGATGTTTCGCGTAGCGCCACCATCCGCAGCCAGCGCGAGTCCATCCTGCGCAGTCTGGCGATCCTGCTGGCCGGCCTGGGGGTCAGCCTGTATCTCGCCTGGCGCATCGGACGCCAGATCACCCGGCCGATCCTGTCGCTCACCCACACGGTGAGCCGCATCGGCGAGGGCCATCTGGACGAGCGGGTCGAGCTGTGCGGGCAGGCCGAACTGGGCATGCTGCAGCGCGGCGTCAACCATATGGCGGCCCATCTGCAGACCATGCAGGACCAGATGCAGGAAAAGATCGACCGCGCCACGGCGCGGCTGATCTACCAGGCCAGCCACGATGCGCTGACCGGACTGATCAACCGCCGCGAATTCGAGCAGCGCCTCGAACGCACGTTGCAGTCGGCGCTGCAGCAGGGGCGGGAACATGCGCTGTGCTATATGGATCTCGACCAGTTCAAGGTGATCAACGACTCCTGCGGCCATGCCGCGGGTGATGAACTGCTGCGCCAGCTGGCGCTGCTGCTCAAAGGCAATCTGCGCGAACGCGATACCCTGGCCCGCCTGGGTGGCGACGAGTTCGCGCTGCTGCTGGAGAACTGCAGCATTCAGGATGCGCTGGAAGTGGCGGATACCTTCCGTGCCGAAGTGCAGCGTTTCCGCTTCAAATGGGGCGACCGCATTTTCTCGGTCGGCATGAGCGTGGGCATGGTGGCGATCAATGCCGACAGCGGCACCACCGCGAGCCTGATGTCGGCGGCGGACGCGGCATGCTACGTGGCCAAGGACCGCGGGCGCAACCAGATCCATCTGTACGAAAGCCGCGATTCCGACCTGGTGCGTCACCGCGGCGAAATGCAGTGGGTGGCGCGCATTCATCGGGCGCTGGAGGAACACCGCCTGCGCCTGTCATGGCAGGAGATCCGTCGTGCCGATGGCGGAGCGGAGCCGTCGCGCCATGTCGAATTGCTGTTGCGCATGGTCGACGACGATGGCAGCGAAATCCTGCCGATGGCCTTCATCCCGGCAGCCGAGCGCTATTCCATCATGCCGGCGCTGGACAGCTGGGTGATCGAGGAGACGCTGCACCTGTGCCAGAATTACCTGGAAGCCAAGCGCGAACAGCATTGCCTGTTCGCAGTCAATTTGTCGGGCGCGTCGCTGAAAGATCCGGCATTCCGCCGCATGCTGTTGGCGCGGCTGGACGAAAATCCGGTCCTGGGGCCGCACCTGTGCTTCGAGATCACCGAAACCGCGGCGATCGGCAACCTGGCCGTCGTCAACGAGTTCATCGACGCCATGCGCGCGTTCGGCTGCAGTTTTGCGCTGGACGATTTCGGCAGCGGCCTGTCGTCCTTCACCTACCTTAAGAACCTGAAAGTCGATTACCTCAAGATCGATGGCGCATTCGTGCGCGATATCGCGGGCAATGCCATTGACCGGTCCATGGTCGAGGCGATCCATCGCATCGGCCACCAGATGGGACTGAGAACCGTGGCCGAGTATGTCGAATCGGATCAGATCCTGATGCTATTGCGGCAGATGGGGGTGGACTATGTCCAGGGGAGCTGCATCCATCGCCCCGAACCGCTGGAAAGCCTGTGCGGTCCGCTCGGATGAGGGCAGCGCGGCAGTTCGGCCTGGGTCAGTGCCGTCCGCCAGCCCCTGTGCGGTCCGCTCGGATGAGGGCAGCGCGGCAGGCAGGTCAGCCATCTACGCCGAAACCTGCATCGACAATGGCCTGCACCAGGGCGGCGCGGTCAACGCGGGCGGGATCGTAGGTCACCCGCGCCTGTCCGGGCGTCAGCGTGACGTCGACCGTTTTCACGCCCGGCAGGGCGGTCAAGACCCGGGTGACGCTGTTGACGCAGCCGCCGCACGTCATGCCGGTCACGGATAAAACGATTTCGTTCATGCTGCACCCCACAAGAAGCCTCAAAGCTTGATTTTATTCCAGCCGAAAAACAAAAGCCCGCGGGTCGCAGCCGCGGGCCTGTCGATTCGGGTGGAAAGGACTACTTTTTGCGCGGACGCTTGCGCAGGGTTTCCTTGGTGTGGTCGATCAGGCGG
>JAJZRT010000189.1:1559-2810 GCA_021802595.1 Pseudomonadota bacterium | reverse complement strand
CCGTTGGCCAGCGCAGCCTTGACCGATTCCACCTTGCCGGCATCGGTGACGTCGACCGAGGCCAGCTGCGATTCAAGCGAGCGGATCCGGGTGCTGGATTCGGTCAGCGTTAACGAATCTCCGCCGCCCGCTGCGGGCGTGGACGCCTTGCCCGCGCCCTTGCCCTTGGCGGAAGACACTTTGCTGGCGGCGGGAGGGGTGATGCGCTTGTCGATTTTCACGGGGAATCCTGGTCGCGGTGGTTCGATCTTGTGACTGATTGGACACTCAATGGTTTATCGGCGGCCCGCGGATTTTCTTTAGGGAAGCGCTGAACAAGTTGATTCCGCTCATGGTTCGACAGGCTCACCACGAACGGAATCAACAAGTTGCCGTTCGTCCTGAGCTTGTCGAAGGACTTGTTCAGCGCTTCCTTAGCCGCCGTGCCCGGTTTCGCCGAGCAGGGGAATCACCCCTTCCAGGCCCACCCGGTTCAGCGCATAACTGGCCTGCGCGCGTACCACTGGCTTGGCGCGGTAGGCGATGCTGACGCCGGCTTCGGCCATCATTTTCAGGTCATTGGCACCATCGCCCATGGCGATGACCTGCTCGCGGTCCAGGCTCAGTCCCGTGCGCACGCGGTTGAGCCAGTCGGCCTTGCCCTGGGCGTCGACAATATCGCCCAGGACGCGCCCCGTCAGCCTGCCGTCGGCGATCTCCAGCGTGTTGGCCGCAGTGTAGTCCAGCCCCAGGCGGGATTTGAGGCGCTCGGTGAAGAAGGTGAAGCCGCCCGACACCAGCAGCGTCCGGATTCCGGCCACTCGCGCCGCCGCGAGCAGGGTTTCGGCGCCCGGCGACAGTTGCAGGCGCTCGTCGTAGACCCGCTGCAGGGCGGACTGGTCCAGTCCCGCCAGCAGCGACACGCGGCGGCGCAGGCTTTCGGCGAAGTCGATCTCACCCCGCATCGCGGCCTCGGTGATCGTCGAGACCTGGGGTTTCAACCCCTGCATGTCGGCGATTTCATCGATGCACTCGATGGTGATCAGGGTCGAATCCATGTCCATCACCAGCAGGCCGAAGTCGCCGATGCGGCGGTTGGCCGGGACCCAGCCGTGATCCAGCGCATTCGCCTCGCAGAAGGCGGCAACCTCGGCGCGCGGGCCGTCGTCGGCGGTCACCAGCCGGAACGCAGTGAGCGAAACAGCTTCGATGGCCGCGGCGGCGGTCAGCCTGGCGAGCTGCTTGAGGCTGGGGGTGGGGATGTCGTACCCC
>JAJZRT010000189.1:0-1549 GCA_021802595.1 Pseudomonadota bacterium | reverse complement strand
GGTGATGACGTTGGCGGCGCGCACCTCGGCCGGCGAACTGGCATGCCAGCGCAGGCGGTTCTCGCCCGCCAGCTTGATGTCGCGCCGGGTCTGGATGAGCTGGATGATGCGCCCCGGATCGATCGGGGGCTGCGGCATGAACTGCAGCAGGATGCCGTCTGCGCTGGCATCGACCTTCAGGATGCCGAGCGGTCGTGCGGCAAGGCGCAGGCGGTGGGTGTCGAGCAGCGCGCGTGCCGGATCGGGCAACAGGCCGAAGCGGTCGACCAGTTCTTCCTGCAGCTGAGTCAAGGCTTCCGAATCAGACACGCTCGCCAGCCGCTTGTACAGGACCAGCCGCTCGTGTACGTCGGGACAGTAGTCGACGGGCAGCAGCGCCGGCATATGCAGGTTGATCTCCGAGACGACGCCGAGCGGCTGGCTCATGTCCGGTTCCTTGCCCGCCTTCAGGCTTGCCACGGCGTCGGCCAGCATGTCGTTGTAAAGCGAGAAACCGACCTCGAGGATTTCCCCGCTCTGCTTCTCGCCCAGCACTTCGCCCGCACCGCGGATCTCGAGGTCGTGACGGGCGAGATGGAAGCCGGAACCCAGTTCTTCCATCAACTGAATGGCTTCCAGCCGCTTTTTCGCCTGCGGTGTCAGGGTGCGGTCCTCGTCGACCAGCAGGTAGGCGAAGGCCTGATGGTGCGAACGGCCCACGCGGCCCCTGAGCTGATGCAGCTGGGCGAGACCGAACTTGTCGGCGCGGTTGATCAGGATGGTGTTGGCGGTCGGGATGTCGATGCCGGTCTCGATGATCGTCGTGCACAGGAGGATGTCGTAGCGCTGCTGGTAGAAATCGCGCACCACCTGCTCCAGTTCGCGCTCGCTCATCTGGCCGTGGCCGACTCGGATGCGCGCTTCCGGCAGCAGCTTCTCCAGCCGTTCGCGCATGTTTTCTATCGTGCTGACCTCGTTGTGCAGGAAGTAGACCTGGCCGCCGCGCTTCAGTTCGCGCAGCACGGCCTCGCGGATCAGGCCGCCGGAGAAGGGCTGGACGAAGGTCTTGATCGCCAGCCGCTTCTGCGGAGCCGTGGCAATGACCGAGAAGTCGCGGATGCCCTCGAGCGACATCGCCAGCGTGCGCGGGATCGGCGTGGCCGTCAGGGTCAGTACGTCGACCTCCGCGCGCAGCGCCTTCAACTGCTCCTTCTGACGGACGCCGAAGCGGTGCTCCTCGTCGAGGATGACGAGGCCGAGGCGGGCGAACTTGACGTCCTTCTGGATCAGGCGGTGGGTGCCGATGACGATGTCGATCTTGCCTTCCTTCAGGGCGTCGAGTGCCGCTGCCTGTTCCTTGGCGGTACGGAAGCGCGACAGTTCGGCCAGCTTGACCGGCCATTGCGAGAAGCGGTCGGAAAAATTGTTGAAATGCTGCTCGGCGAGCAGCGTGGTCGGCACCAGCACCGCGACCTGGTAGCCGCCCATGACCGCCATGAAGGCGGCGCGCAGCGCGACCTCGGTCTTGCCGAAGCCGACGTCGCCGCAGACCAGGCGGTCCATCGGCCTG
>JAJZRT010000188.1 GCA_021802595.1 Pseudomonadota bacterium | reverse complement strand
CGCGACGAGGGCCGGCCAGCCGACCGCTGGCTGCTGGACACGGTGCGCTTCGCCTGGCGCGTGAAGAGCTTGATGCATCTGGAGCTCGAACTGATGAGCGCGCTGCGGGCCCGCGCCGAGACCGAAGCCATCCGGGTGTTCGCGCGCAACCTCAGCGACCTGCTGCTCGCCGCGCCCGCCGGCCCGCGCGTCACCATGGGGCTGGACCCCGGCATCCGCACCGGCGTGAAAGTGGCGGTGGTCGACGAGACCGGCAAGGTACTCGACACCGCGACCGTCTATCCGCACCAGCCGCGCAATGACTGGGACGGCGCGCTGCACACGCTCGCGAAGCTTGCCGGGCAGCACCGCGTCTCGCTGATCGCCATCGGCAACGGCACCGCCTCGCGCGAAACCGACAAGCTCGCACGCGACCTCATCCGGCTGCGGCCGGCACTGAGAATGACCAGCATCGTCGTTTCCGAAGCGGGCGCATCGGTGTATTCCGCGTCCGAATTCGCCACGCGCGAACTGCCCGGGCTCGACGTTTCGCTGCGCGGCGCGGTATCCATCGCGCGCCGCCTGCAGGACCCGCTCGCCGAGCTGGTGAAGATCGATCCGAAGTCGATCGGCGTCGGCCAGTACCAGCACGACGTCAGCCAGTACGAGCTGGCACGTTCGCTCGACGCCGTGGTGGAGGATTGCGTCAACGCCGTGGGCGTCGACGTCAACACCGCCTCGGTGCCGCTGCTCGCGCGCGTCTCGGGGCTGGGCAACAGCGTCGCGCACGCCATCGTCGCCCACCGCGACGCCCGGGGCCGGTTTGCCAGCCGCGCGCAGCTGCGCGACGTGCCCCGCCTGGGCGAGAAGACCTTCGAGCAGGCGGCGGGCTTCCTGCGCATCATGGGCGGCGACGACCCGCTCGACGCCTCGGCCGTCCACCCCGAGTCGTATCCGCTGGTGCAGCGCATCCTGGCAGACATCAAGCAGGACCTGAAGACCGTGATCGGCAACGGCAGCCTCTTGAAATCGCTGAACCCGGCGAAATACACCGACGCGCAATTCGGCCTGCCCACCGTCACCGACATCCTCGGGGAACTCGAAAAACCCGGCCGCGACCCGCGCCCCGAGTTCACCACGGCCAGCTTCAAGGAAGGCGTCGAAACGCTGGCCGACCTCCAGCCCGACATGATCCTCGAAGGCGTCGTCACCAACGTCGCGGCGTTCGGCGCGTTCGTCGACATCGGCGTGCACCAGGACGGCCTGGTGCACATCTCCGCCCTGTCCAACACCTTCGTCAAGGATCCGCACAGCGTGGTCAAGGCCGGCCAGGTCGTGAAGGTGAAAGTGCTGGAAGTGGACGAGAAGCGCAAACGCATTGCGCTGACGATGCGGCTGAGCGACGCGGCGGAGAAGCCGGCCGGCAGGCCGCAAACGGCCCAGCCTGCGCAGAAGACGCATCGCGGTCCGGGCAAACCGCAGGGCGTGAAACCGAACCGCGTACCCGCTTCGCCCCCGGTCGGTGGCGCGATGGCGGCGGCGTTCGCGAAGCTCAAGCGATAGGGCATCCCCGCCGCACTTACCGCCGCCGCCCTCAGGCTGCGCGGATCGTCTCGACCGGCAGATGCCCCACCTTCACGAAGATCGTGCAGCCCTCGCGGCTGAAGGGCTGGTGGCGGCTCAGGTGCGGGCTGCGCAGCCAGGTGCCGGCCGGGTAGCGGCCGCGTTCGTCCTCGAACACGCCGGACAGCACAAAAATCTCCTCGCCACCGAAATGCGCGTGCGCCTGGAAGAAGGTTTCGGGGTCCCAGCGCACCAGCGCGGCGTGCTCCTGGCGATGCTCGTGCAGCGGCATCACGCCGAGACCCGGCACCCGCCCCGGCAGCCAGCGCGTCTTAGCCGTGTCGATGCGCACGACAGCGGTATCGTCCGGCTCGAACGCAAAGCGCTTCACGAACAGACCGCAGCCAGTGACGCTGCGCACTTCACCACGCGGGTATCGCTCGCCGGCGCGTCCACGCATTCGAGCCGCTTGTGCCACGTGCCTGCTGCTTCCAGCCATTGCATCGATTCCGTGTCGAGCGCGACGCGCGCGTTCCAATCCGCATTCATTTTCACGCTGTCCCTTCCTGGCAATCCGTTCCCCGGGAATCCGACAGCTTACGCGAGCCCGCACCGGACGGGCCGGCCTCGCAGGCTTGCGATGCCGCGACCGGGCCGAGCGGCGGTAGCCCATAGACGGCATGGGCCAGGCGCACGTCCCCTCCGGCTGGCCGTCCGCGGTTCAGGGTTCCAGTTCGCGACAGGGGCTGCGCTGTGCGTAGAGGGTGCACACCGCCGTGCCTGTGCGCGCCTCGCAACAGATTGGCAGGCAAAGGTGCCGCACACTGGGGATTGAGCGATTCGGCGAGTTCGGATGGCACCCTGCAGTGCCGTCATACGAGCCCAGCCGCTCGTATGCTCAGCAACAAGCCCGCCCCGACGACGACGGTGCCAGTGGCGCGTGCAACGCGCTCACCGGCCGGGGCGAGACGTTCGACGGTAACGGCTGCCGTCACGATCGCCATCACGCGCAGGTCCATGACGCCACCGACCAGGAGGATCATCATCGGGCCGAAACAGCAGTAGCTGCAGTGGAGGCCGAGGCGCAGGCCGAGGCGCCAGGCCGTGCCGGCGTCGGCCGGCAACCTCCGGTCGCGTCCGGATGCCTCCCGGCAGCAGGCAAGGTGACGCGCTTTCCACGCGGTGAACTGGAGCGCGCCGGCAATCAGGACGATCACAGCGACCGCGATCGGAACGGCGCGCGCCAGCGCCGGCAGCTGCATCTCGACCGCAGCCAGCGCGACGCCCAGCGGAAAGGCGATCATTCCGGACACGGTCCACACGAAGAAATATCCCACACCTGCCAGCGCAGTCAGCCGCCCCAGGCGCGACTCGTCTGTCCTGCCGATGGCCTTGCGGTAGCGCCACAGCATCGGTACCAGGGATGGCATCATCATCGCCACCATCATCACGACCCACATGCCGAGGAACGACGCCGCGGCACCTGGCCACGTCTGTCCGGGCATCCGCATCCACGCCATCGACATCGTCCAGCCGCCGGGCATCGGCATCTCGCCCATCGCCGACATCGACGCGCCCCGGACGATCGTTACCGCCGCGCTGGCGGCGAAGAGCAGCGCCGAGACGCCGAAGAAGACCCGCTCCGAAGCCCGCGCGGTAACCCTGCGTTGTGAAATCTCCCGTCCCCCGGTTGCGCCAACGACACCCATGACCTGGCTCAGCGCTTGCCGTACTCGTCATGGCGGCGCCACCACATGCCCGTCTCGTTGCGCCCCTTGGGTGCGCGGTCGAGCCACTGATACATGCCCCAGAGTCCGTCCAGCCCGCGCGCATAGGTGGAATAGGTGTGGTAGACGATGCCGTCCTCGAGCACGAATGCGCTCATGCCCGGCCGCTCGCGCAGGTAGGTGGCCACGTCGGTCCCGGTCATGGCGGCATTCTTTTCGGGGGGCGCTTCATCGCCGGCATCCCTGCCCATGGTGTGCGGGATGGCCGACATCGGCGGCTCGGGACGGTAGTTGTATTCGATGCCCTCGTCACGCTGCTGTTGCTCGGTGAACGACACGCTGTAGTCGGCGTTGAATTCGCTGCCGAACGCGGACGCCCAGGGGAAACTCCAGCCCATGCGCTTCTTGTACGCCTGCAGCTTGGCCAGCGGCGCGCGCGACACCGCCCAGAGCATGACGTCGTGATGGGCCAGATGTACTTCGAAGCCATTGAAGCCGTCGGCAATCGACGAGCAGGTTGGACAGCCCGCCGTGTAGTCGGGCCCGAACATGAAGTGGTAGACGAGGAGTTGCGAGCGCCCCTGGAAAAGGTCAGCCAGCGAGGCGCTGCCGGCGTCGGTCTCGAATCGATAATCCTTGTCGATCCGCACCCACGGAAGTTCCTGCCGCTGCCGTGCCAGCGCGTCACCGCGCCGCGTGTATTCCTTCTCGGCCTTGAGCAGCTCGATCCTGGCCGTGAGCCAGTCTTCGCGTGTTCCGATCATGTGTTTGGTCATTGTGTCCATGTCTATCTCCTGGTTCATGATTCATGTCCTTTCGGACGCCGTACGGCACGGACCTTTCCGCTCGGTCCGCCGCCGCAATAAAACAGGTCTGCACCATCTGACTCGAGCCCGCTGACGCCGGTGCCGGGTGGCATCTCGATCCGTTCGAGCACGGCGCCGTCCTCCGGGTCGATGTGGCGGAGTTCACTGCCGTCGTCGTCCCAGGTGCCGTGCCACAGCTCGCCGTCGACCTAGGTCACGCCGGTGACGAAGCGGTTGGATTCGATGGTGCGCAGGATGTCGCCGGTGGCGGGGTCGATCTGGTGGATCTTGCGATCGCGGTACTGACCCACCCACAGGCTGCCTTCGGCCCAGGCGAGGCCTGAGTCGCTACCGTGTCCGGGCGCCGGGATCGACGCCACCACGTCGCCGGTGACGGGGTCGATCTTGTCAATGCGTGCGTCGGCGATCTGGTAGAGGTGCGTGCCGTCGAAGGCGGTGCCGGCGTCGGCGGCGCGGTCGAGCGTGCGCGCGAGCTGGCCGCTCTCGGGGTCGAAGGCGACCAGCCTGGATCCGGTGGCGGCCCAGACGTGGCGACCGTCGTGGGTGACGCCGCCGACCTGGTCGGCGCCGGCAAAGGGGCCGTATTCACGTACGACCTCGGCGGCGCACGCCGATGCCGGGGAGTCTGTTTCGCCTATCATGGTTCGGGGTATCGTCATCGATTGGCTCCTTTCGGCGCGCCGGAATGGCGCCGTGAGACTCAATCTAGCCGAGCGACGGCGCAGCGGGGAGTAACAAGATCGTCGTGAATCCGGCCAGCGGCGGCGACAGCCAGCGCTGCATGCGCGCGCGCCCGATCGAACGTACCCGTCCGGCGGCCTCCAGTTCGACGAGCGCACGCTGCACCGTGCGCTGGCTGGCCCCGAGCGCCAGCGCGAGGGCCGATGTGGACCAGGCCGCACCGTCGGCGAGCAGCGCCAGCAACGACGCCTGATCGCCGTCGATGGGGGGCACCAGGACGACGACGGCGCGCTCGCCTCGCGGCATGAGCGCGAAACCGCGCGCGCTGGCCTTGATGCCCGCAAGTTCTTTGACCAGCGCGCGCAGACGGCCGATCTCGACACGCAGGCGCGCCCGATGCGTCTCGTCGGGTCGGCGGGTATGGAATGCGCGCGCGATCAGGGTGTCCCGATCAACGTCGCCGGGCCACGCCTCGGCGAGCGCTCGCGCCAATGCGAACAACACCGGCCTGCGCGCCAGCGGGCGCCAGATGGCGCCGGCACGCAGGCCGCGACGGCAGGCATCGACCACCAGCGCGCCCGAGGCGAACAGGGCTTCGACTTCGTCAAGGCGCAGCGGCTGTTCGTCGTCCGGATGAAAGCGTCGGGCGGCAGGGCGACCGAGCACGGCGCGCGCCTCGGCCACCTCGGCGAGAAGTGCAGGCACGCGCGCGCGATCAGCCGCATCAAAGGCGCGCGCAAGCGCCGCCTGCGCCGGTGCCGTACGCAGTGAGCGCAGCGCCACCTCGGCCGCGGCCAGCTCGGCCACCGCCAGCAGCGACGGCGGCAGGCCGCGCGCGTCGAGGCAGGCCAAGGCGGATGCAGCCTCGTCGAGGCGGCCGAGCAGCAGCAGCCGGCGCACCAGGATCAGACGGGCGTGCAGCGCATTGGCGTGATCGGCGCGCGCATCGAGCATGGCCGCCGCGGCCGCCAGCATACGCGGCGAACCGCGGAGATCGCGCATGGCAAGCGCCACCTCGGCCTCTGCGACGACGCAGCGGGCGTGCGCCAGTTCCTCACGGCTGCCAAAGCCGCGGGCGGCGCGCCGCAGGAGCTCGCGTGCGCGCGGGTATTCGCCGAGCTGGGCCATGGCGATGCCGCGCATGGCCAGCGCCGGCGGGTCCTCGCGCAGCGCAACCCGCTTGAGGGCACCGAGCGCGTCACCGGCGGCAAGGGCACGCGCAGAGGCTGCAATGAGGGAATCCATGCCGAAAGACTACTCCGCTGCCCCTCTTTCTCATCGCACTGCCAAAAGCAGGCGCTCAGCCAGCCCTCTTGATCGGGTTCAGGCGCTTGTCGCACTGCCCAGCGCACGCGCCCGCAGCTGGCCACAGCCGCCCTCGACGTCCTGCCCCGCGGAGTGGCGCAGCTTGGTCAGGACACCGCGCCGATGCAGATGGCGCGCCATCTCGGCGGCGCGCTCCCAGCTCGGGCGGCGGAAGCCGTCGCCCTCAGTGGGGTTGTACGGGATCAGGTTCATCACCGCGTACTTGCCGGCGAGAAGTCGCACGATGCCCTCCAGCTCGGCCTCGCTGTCGTTGATGCCTTCGAGCAGGGTCCACTGATACTGGATCGGATAGCCAGTGCGGCGCGCGTAGGCCTCGCCCAGTTCGACCAGTTCGCATGGCGCGAGGTCGGGCGCCCTGGGCAGCAGGCGGCGGCGCAGTGCTGCGTCGGTGGTATGCAGCGAGAGCGCCAAGGCAGGCTTCACCGTGGATTGCGGCAGCCGCTCGAACACGCGGCGGTCACCGACGGTGGAGAAGACCAGGTTCTTGTGGCCGATGCCGCCCTCGATCCCCAGAAGCTCGATCGCCTCCAGCACGTTGTCGAGGTTGTGGGCCGGCTCGCCCATGCCCATGAACACGACCTTTTTCACCGGACGGCGGCTCCTGGCCAGCACCACCTGGGCGACGATCTCCGCGCCCGAAAGCTGGCGCAGCAGGCCGGCACGGCCGGTCATGCAGAACACGCAGCCCACCGCGCAGCCGACCTGGGTCGACACGCACACGCCGTCGCGCGGCAGCAGCACGCACTCCACGGTCTGGCCGTCGGCCAGCGCGATCAGCAGGCGAGCCGAGCCGTCCTCGCCGGGATGCTCGGCATGCACGCGCGCCAGTGCACCCAGTTCGTCGAACAACGCAGGAAGTGCGTCACGCAGCGCAAGGGGCAGGAAATCTTCAGCGCGCCGGTGTTTGTTGTCGAGTGAACGTACCTGAGCCCATGCCCGCAGCACACGCCCCTCATGGCAGGGCGCAGCGCCGAGGTCGCGGAGACGTTGACGGAGTTGGGGGAGTCGCATGGCGGGCGGATGGTAGCACGGCACTGCAGCCGATCCGGGGGCTGCCA
>JAJZRT010000187.1:3950-7198 GCA_021802595.1 Pseudomonadota bacterium | reverse complement strand
CGAGTTGCTGGCATGGACAGAACAAACGCAGTCTCGCCTCCGACACGATGCGGTGATGCGTTCGGAGTCCTGATCAATCCTGTGATATAGGAGAGTGGTCCCATGTCCGCAGACGCCGTTATTCCGACCATCCCCGATCCTTCGGCCGCCCTGCTGGCCGAACTGGAGGGCATCTACCGCGATCTGCACGCCAATCCCGAACTCTCGATGCAGGAGAAACGCACCTCCGGATTGGCCGCGTCGTGGCTGCGGAAATACGGCTTCGAGGTAACGGAAGGCGTCGGCGGTACGGGCGTGGTCGGGCTGTTCCGCAACGGCGATGGTCCGACCGTCCTGCTACGGGCCGATATGGACGCGCTGCCGATCAAGGAAAGCACCGGCCTACCTTATGCCAGTGATCGCACCGGCACGGACCGCTTTGGGCAGGCGACCTCCATCGCGCATGCCTGTGGCCATGATATGCACATCGTGTGGATGATGGGCGCCACGCGCATCCTGTCGGAAAATCGCCGCGCCTGGCGCGGCACGGTGATGGCGGTGTTCCAGCCGGGCGAGGAGACGGCTCAGGGTGCGCGCGCCATGATCGAGGACGGCATGGTCAAGCGCTTCCCGAAGCCGGATGTCTGCCTCGGCCAGCACGTGATGCCACTGTCGGCAGGACAGATCGGTTGGCATGTCGGCACTATGCTCTCGGCCGGCGACAGCTGGGAGGTGACGCTTTTTGGCCGCGGCGCCCATGGCTCGATGCCGCAGAAGAGCGTCGATCCCGTGGTCATGGCGGCCTCAGCCGTCATGCGCCTGCAAACGGTGGTCTCGCGCGAGGTGGCGATGACCGATTCCGCCGTGGTCACGGTCGGCACAATGCAGGCAGGCACGAATGAGAACATCATTCCTGACCGCGCTTTGCTGCGCCTCAATGTCCGCACGTTCAAGGAGGAGGTGCGCACCCGCGTGCTCGGCGCGATCAAACGCATCCTGGAAGCGGAAGCCGAAGCGTCCGGCGCGCCCAAGCCACCTGCGTTCTCGGTGCTGAGCGAATTCCCGCTGACTCGCAACGATGCCGCGGCGACCCGGAAGGTAGTGGAGGCGCTGGAACGCCGGTTCGGCAGCGAGCGTGTGCACGAAGTCGGCTCTGCCACGGCCAGTGAGGATTTCGGGCTGTTCGGCACCGCCTGGAACGTGCCCTCGGTATTCTGGGTGGTCGGCGGCATCGACCCGGAAACCTATCGGAAGGCACAGGCGGCGGGGAAAGTCGATGAGCTGCCGGCCAATCACGCGCCGAACTTCGCGCCGGTGATCGACCCGACCTTACGCACCGGCATCACGACGATGCTCGCCGCCGCCGGCGCCTGGCTGCAACCGACGTGATAACGCCGCCGGCGGCCAGCCTGCTGCATGGTCCGGTCCCCCATACGCTGACCAACGTGCTCGACTGGATCGGAACCCTGGTGTTCGCCTTCAGCGGCGCGCTGGTCGGCGTGCAGAAGCGGTTCGACCTGTTCGGGGTGCTGTTCCTGGCGTTCGTGGTGGCCGTGGTCGGCGGCATGGCGCGGGACGTGCTGATCGGCGCCGTGCCACCGGTTGCGATTACCCAGCTCCACTATTTCCTGATAGCGATCGCGGGCGGCCTGATCATCTTCTGGTGGTACCCCAGGGTGGCTGCGCTGCAGCGGCCGATCCTGCTGTTTGACGCGGTGGGTCTGTCGCTGTTCGCCGTCACTGGCGCGCAGAAAGCGCTCGACTACGGCATCAATCCCGTGATGGCGGCGATCCTCGGCATGATTACGGGCATCGGCGGCGGGATGACCCGCGACGTGCTGGCCGGTGACGTGCCGTTCGTGCTGCGCGGCGATCTGTATGCCCTGGCCGCGCTCGCGGCCGGTGCCACGGTCGCGCTGGGACGTGTGCTCGGGATCGCACCGTTGGCGCCGATGCTGTTGGGCGGAGCGATCTGCGTATTCCTGCGCCTGATGGCGATCTATCGCGGCTGGCGCGCCCCGGTCGCGCGATGGGGCGGGAGCAAATCGACGTGACCCCCGACCGCCGATAGCGGAGGAACAAGGTGATGAGCGCAGCCGGCCAGACGGTGCGGTTCCGAGGCAATGATCGCTTGCTCTACGGTATTATTCTCGGGGTGATCACGTTCTGGCTGTTCGCCCAGACGACTTTGAACATCTCTCCCGTCATGGGCCGCGATCTCGGTCTCGGCGCGAGCACGATGAACATCGCGGTCGCGATCACTGCGTTATTCTCGGGCATCTTCATCGTCGTGATCGGCGGTCTCGCCGACCGCGTGGGCCGGGTCCGCATCGTGCGGATCGGCTTCTATCTCAGCATTCTCGGCTCGCTCCTGGTCGGGTTGGCCCCAGTTGGCCGCCTGGCGTCGACGTTTCTGCTGACGGGTCGGGCACTCCAGGGGTTGTCGGGTGCCTGCATCATGCCCGCCAGCCTTGCGCTGGTGAAGACCTACTGGGACGGTGCCGCGCGCCAGCGGGCCGTCAGTCTTTGGTCGATCGGTTCCTGGGGCGGGTCGGGCGTGTGTGCGCTGTTCGGGGGCCTGGTGGCGCAGAGCCTGGGGTGGCGCTACATTTTCTTCGCCTCAATCGTGATCGCGCTGTGCGGCCTTGCGCTGATGCGGGGCACGCCCGAAAGCCGGGCCGCAGCTCAGGGCACCTATCACTTCGACTTCGCCGGCGTCATCACCTTCATGATCGCGATGGTCGCCTTGCAAGTGGTCGTCACGCAGGGGAACAAGCTCGGCTGGACCAGCCCGGCAGCGCTGATCCTGATCGCGGTCGCGCTGGTGGCAGGATTCTTGTTTTTCCGCATCGAGGCACGAAACTCCTCCGCCTTCGTCGATTTCTCGCTGTTTGCCAACCCCGTCTATACTGGCGCTACGGTATCAAACTTCCTGCTCAACGCGGTCGCCGGGACGCTAATCGTCTCGCTGGAACTGGTCCAGCTTGGCGGCAACATGACGGCGCAGCAGGCAGGCCTGCTTACCCTCGGCTATGCGGTGGCGATCATTGCCTTCATCCGGGTGGGTGAGAAGCTGCTGCAACGTTTCGGTGCGCGTAAGCCGATGGTCTGGGGGTGCCTCATTACCGGCTTGGCGATCCTGTTCCTTTCGCCGGCTAACCTGCTGCTGATAGACTACCGGGTGCTCGCGATCATCGGCTACACGCTGTTCGGAGTTGGCTTGGCCTTCTATGCCACCCCTTCGACCGACGCTGCCTTATCCAGCTTGC
>JAJZRT010000187.1:0-3940 GCA_021802595.1 Pseudomonadota bacterium | reverse complement strand
GCTTGCCGGAATCCCAGGCGGGAGCGGGATCAGGCATCTACAAAATGGCCTCTTCGCTCGGTGCCGCGTTTGGGGTCGCCATCTCGGCGGCAATCTTCACCGCTCTCAGCACGAACACTGACAGCGCGCGCTGGATGGAAGGGATCATCACTTTCTACGGTCGTCAGGATAACGTGGCGATCCGCACCGCGGCGATGATCGCGCTCATGTTCAACGTGTTCATGGTCGCGGTGGCAATCCTATCCATCATGCTGACAATCCCACCTGGAAAGAAGGCGCATTGACCTGCCTTGCCGGCGGCCACGGCGGCATTTGCCCGCGGATCGAGTGCACGGGTCAACCAGACATGGCGCGCCGCGATCATTCCGGCTGTCTTTACACGCCGCCCAGCCCTTGCACAGGTTAACCGAAACGACCCCGTAATCTTGCCGCCGACAGCGCCGCGATCGTGGCTGCGGAGGCGTTCTGCTTTCCGGCGATGATCCGGCTGAGGTTGGCTCCGTCGATCCTCGCGAGTCGGGCGACGTGGCGGATGCCGTGGTGCCGACAGGTCTGACGTATGAACGGAAGGATGTCGGCGGAGCTGACCGCCTCGTGATTGTTCTTCATATTCAAGGTCCCCACATCCCGCGCCAACGCTTCGAGAACCGAACAGTATGGCTTCCTTACTCCGCTCGCGACCGCGGCGGAGATATCCGTGTTGACCAGGGCGGCGCGTGTTGAACCGCCCCGGGTTTGCCGGAGGCATTTTGGTTTGAGTTACGCTGCCAGCCTCTGCTCGTCGAGCATGGCGTAGTAGCGTTCCTCGGCTTCGGCTGGCGGGATGTTGCCGATGGGCTGCAGCAGCCGTCGATGGTTGAACCAGTCGACCCAGGTCAGCGTGGCGAACTCGACCGCCTCGAAGCTGCGCCACGGTCCGCGGCGATGGATGACCTCGGCCTTGTAGAGACCGTTGATCGTCTCGGCGAGGGCGTTGTCGTAGCTGTCACCGACGCTGCCTACCGAGGGCTCGATGCCCGCTTCGGCCAGGCGCTCGGTGTAGCGGATGCTGACATATTGCGAGCCACGGTCCGAGTGATGCACGAGGCCGGCCTTGTGGGCAGGGCGCCGCTCGTGCAGCGCCTGCTCCAGGGCATCCAGCACGAAGGCTGCATGGGCAGTCCTGCTGACCCGCCAGCCGACGATCCTGCGAGCGTAGGCGTCGATCACGAAGGCTACGTAGACGAAGCCCGACCATGTCGAGACGTAGGTGAAATCAGACAGCCAGAGCCGGTTCGGCGCCGGCGCATGGAACACTCGGTTCACATGGTCGAGCGGACATGGCGCCGCCTTGTCCGGCACGGTGGTGCGCACCGGCTTGCCGCGAATGACGCCCTGCAGGCCGAGATCGGCCATCAGGCGCTCGACGGTGCAGCGGGCAACGCCAAAGCCCTCTCGCACCATCTGCCGCCACACCTTGCGTGCGCCATAGACCTCGAAG
Source organism: Pseudomonadota bacterium (assembly GCA_021802595.1). The sequence goes on along the minus strand of JAJZRT010000187.1, from coordinate 2,460 downwards.
TTCTCGGCGAAGACGCGGGCGATCTCGGGCTTCAACGCCATGTCCCGCTGTGCTCGGGCCGACAGCTTCGTCGGGTCGCGACGCTTGGCGGAATGGGCGTGATAGGTCGACGGGGCGATCGGCAGCACTTCGCAGATCGGCTCGACCCCGTAGGCGCCTCGATGGTCGTCAATGAAGCCAATCATGGCTTGAACCGGCGGTCGAGCTCCGCCTGGGCAAAATACGCGCTGGCCTTGCGCAGAATCTCATTGGCTTGGCGCAGTTCGCGGTTCTCTCGCTCCAGTGCCTTCAACCGGGCCGCCATCTCCGACGAGACACCCACGCGGTCGCGCTCGGCCTTCTTCACCCACTCGTTGAGGGTCTGTCCGGTGCAGCCGATCTTGGCCGCAATCGACATGATCGCTGCCCAGCGTGATGGGTGCTCGCCCTCGTGATCCAGCACCATCCGCACCGCGCGCTCACGCACCTCGGGAGAGAACTTGTTCGTCGTCTTGCTCGTCATCGCTCCACCTTCTCAGGAGTTGGAGCCTCCGACAAACCCGGGGCGGTTCAGAGACGGTCTCTGACGGCTTTCTGAGGGCTTCCGAAGCGACCGTCTCTAAGGCCCGAATTTTTGGTACGGTTGGCTGCATCGCCGATGCACGGCGATGGGCGTCAACGCGCATCAATTTTCGCTGTTATTAGTCGTTCAGGCGAAGCCGAGGACCCTGCGCTGCTCGCTCCAGGCGAGCGGCAGCTCACTGGTCTGCGCGAGCCGCGCGGCCGTGAGGTTGGCCGGCTGGCGACCATCGAGGATGGCGGCGGTGATATCCGGCGCGAGATAGGCGAGGCGGACAACGCGGCTGATATAGGAACTCGTGACGCCCATCGCACTGGCGCAAGCGTCGATGCTGTCGTGATGCCCGGTCTCGAGTTCCTTACGCATCGCATGCGCACGCGCGAGCAGTCGGATCAGGGTTGGATCGGGCTGTGGGATGGCTTCGGGCCCTTCCGCCACCAGCTTCATGGCGAGCCCCGTCCGGCAGAGCTGCGCATCGATGGTGAGGATGGTGGGGTGCTGCTGATCTGGATCGGGGTTCGTGCCGACCGCAGTGCTGTTGCTGTGTCTGCCGAGCAGATGCTGGGCAAGCGCGAGTGGGCGAATGGCAATCTCGATACCGGTGTCGGCGATGGTGATGCGGTCGACGACTGCCCGCAGGAAGTCGCGCCGGTTGATGGTCGGGGTGACGTTCCAGGTGGTGGCGAGCCTGGCGGCTGCGGCGATGATTGCCGGATGCTTCGTTGCGGGGACGGCTGGTGCTAGCGCATCGATCAGTTCCGCGGGGCTGGTCAGCCAGCGGCAGAACCGGTGCGAGACCAGCCGCTCCAGGTCCGCGGCGGGGACACGGATGGCGTGAGGCGCGTCGTTTCGGGTTCCGGTGATGAGGCACTGGGAGACGTAGTAGCGGTACCGCTTGCCGTTCTTAGCGGCGTAGGTCGGCACCAGCCTCTCACCCGCCTGATCGGTGACGAGGCCCACCAGCAAGCTGCTCTCGATGGTGGTTTGTTGGGCTTTCTGTTCGATGCGGTTCCGTTCGAGTTGGGCCTGCACCCGGTCCCAGAGGTCCTGGTCGATGATCGGCTCGTGTTGGCCGGGATAGGTTTTGTCCTTGTGGACGACCTCGCCCCGGTACAGGCGGTTCTGCAGCAGACGGTAGAGATGACCGCGAGAGATTGGCCGGCCGCCGTAACTGTTGCCCTTGGCCGATGTATGCCGCTTGCTGGTAATGCGCTCGGCGTCGAGCTGCTCCTGGAGGGGGCGGACGGCGCCCAGGGTGACGTAGATCTCGAAGATGTATTTGACCGTTTGGGCTTCCTCCTCGTTGATGACGAGGGTTCGATCCTGGATGTCGTAGCCCAGCGGTGGAACGCCGCCCATCCACATGCCCTTGCGCTTGGAGGCGGCGATCTTGTCGCGGATGCGCTCCCCTGTGACCTCTCGCTCAAACTGGGCAAAAGACAAAAGCATGTTGAGGGTGAGGCGACCCATGCTGCTGGCGGTGTTGAACTGCTGCGTTACCGAGACGAAGGAGACGCCGTTGGCATCGAAGACCTCGACGATCTTGGCGAAGTCGGCCAGCGACCTTGTGAGGCGATCGACCTTGTAGACCACGACCAGGTCGACCTTGCGGGCACGGATGTCGCGCAAGAGCTGCAACAGGGCGGGACGGTCCATCGTACCGCCGGAGATGCCGCCATCATCGTAGGCGGTGGGCAGGGCTCGCCAGCCCTCGTGGCGTTGGCTGGCGATGTAGGCCTCGCAGGCTTCGCGTTGGGCGTCCAGCGAGTTGAAGCTCTGTTCCAGGCCCTCCTCGGAGGACTTGCGGGTGTAGATGGCGCAGCGGCGGAAGCCGCCGCTGCTTGCCGCTGAGGGGAGGTTCCCTCCCCTGCCCTTAGCCGGCATCGGTTGCCCTCTGTTCG
>JAJZRT010000186.1 GCA_021802595.1 Pseudomonadota bacterium | reverse complement strand
GTTGCTGCTGGAAAGCGTCGAACTCGAACCCCCCCATTCCCTGGCCCCTAACGCCTAGCCCCGAGTTCCTAACCATGTGTGATACCTGCGGCTGTAACCTCACCCCCGGCAACCGGCACCTCGCGTTCAAGCCCGTCGCCAGGGGGGCGACCGCGGTCTCGGTGCTCAAGGGTTTGCTGCAGAAGAACGACGACCAGGCCGGGCACAACCGCGAGCACTTCGACCGCCGCGGCATCCTCGCGATCAACCTGATGTCCTCGCCGGGCTCCGGCAAGACCGCGCTGCTGGAAGCCACGCTCGCCGCGCTGAAGGGTGAATTCACCTGTGCCGTGATCGAGGGCGATCTCGAGACCGAAAACGACGCCGAGCGCATCCGCGCGCAGGGCGTGCAGGCGCACCAGATCGTCACCGGCACCGCCTGTCACCTCGACGCGCATCTGGTGCACGACGCGCTGCACCACCTGAAGCTCGACGGCGTCGACCTCCTCTTTATCGAGAACGTCGGCAACCTCGTGTGCCCGGCTAGCTTCGACCTCGGCCAACATCTCAACGTCACCCTGCTCTCGGTCACCGAGGGCGACGACAAGCCGGCCAAGTATCCGGTGATGTTCCGCGCCGCTGACGCCATGCTCCTGACCAAGATCGACCTCCTGGCGGTGCTCGACGACTTCGATCCCGACAAGGCCGAGGTCCATCTGCGCAATCTCGCCAACCCGGCGCCGGTACTGCGGCTCTCCGCGCGCAAGAACCTGGGCATTGATGCCTGGCTTGCCTGGCTGCGCAACGAGCTCGTCGCGCAGCGCGCGCGCATCGCCAAAGGCCAGTCGCGCCGGCCGGCAATCCAGGCCGATGGCGTGAAATATCACAGCGCGACGGCCTGATGGACGACGCCCGCGCCTGGCTGGAAAAAATCCACGCCTTCGAATTCGACCGCCCGATCAAGATCATGAACGTGTGCGGCGGCCACGAGCGTTCGATCACCCACGCGGGCATGCGCGACGCCCTGCCTCGATGGCTGGAACTGGTGCCGGGCCCCGGCTGCCCGGTGTGCGTGTGTCCGGAGGAGGACGTCTACCAGGCGATCCAGCTGGCGTTGCACGACAAGGTCATCCTGGTCGCCTTCGGCGACATGCTGCGCGTGCCGGTCAACGTGAAGAAGGGCGAGGTACGCTCGCTCGCCGAGGCGCAGGCTGCCGGCGCCGACGTGCGGCCGATCGCCAGCCCGCTCGATGCGCGCAGGATCGCACAAGACAATCCGGGGCGACCGGTGGTGTTCTTCGCCGCCGGCTTCGAGACCACTACCGCCCCGACCGCGGCGATGCTGGCCGAAGGCATCCCGGACAATCTCAGCATCCTGCTGTCCGGCCGGCTGACCTGGCCTGCGGTGGCGATGCTGCTCGGTAGTTTTGAATCCAGCCCGGGCAGCCCCGGCTTCGATGCGCTGGTCGCGCCCGGCCACGTCTCGACGGTCATGGGCCCAGAGGAATGGGCCTTCGTCGTCGACCGGCACAAGATTCCCGCCGCAGTCGCCGGTTTCGGTACGGCGTCGCTGCTGGCCTCGTTCTATTCCGTACTGCGGCAACTGAAGAGCGGCGAGCGCTTTCTCGACAACTGCTACACCGAGGTCGCCCACCGTGGCGGCAACCCGACCGCGCAGCGTTTCATGAATGCGGCGCTCGACATCGTCGACGCCAACTGGCGTGGCATCGGCATCATCCCCAACTCGGGCTATGCGCTGAAGCCCGCCTTTGCCCGGTACGGCGCGCGCCTGCGCTTTCCCGACCACACTGACCCCGACCGTCGCCGCGCCGGCGAAATGCCGCCCGGCTGCGATTGCGCGCAGGTGGTGCTGGGGCGAATCTATCCCAACCAGTGCCGCATCTACGGCAAGGCCTGCACCCCGCGCAACCCGGTCGGCCCCTGCATGGTGTCGGACGAAGGCGCCTGCCGCATCTGGTGGGCGGGCGGCGTGCGCATGGCGGCCGATGCCTGAACGCGTCGCCCGGCACATCTCGATCAGCGGGCGGGTACAGGGCGTGGGCTTCCGGCCCTTCGTCTATCGCCTGGCGCATCGGCACGACATCACCGGCTGGGTACGCAACGTCAACGGCGCGGTGGAAATCCATGCCGAAGGCGAACCCTTCAAATTGCAATGCTTCAGCGATGCGGTACTGCGCGAGGCGCCGCCGCTGTCGGCACCGGGCCCGCTCGTCATTTCCGCGTGCGCACCCGAACACCGCGAGACGTTTGTCATTCTCGGCAGCGAGTCCGCCCGTGCCGCCGATATCCATCTGCCCCCCGACGGCTTCGTCTGCGCCGACTGCCTCGCCGAACTGCACGATCCGGCCAACCGGCGCCATCGCTATCCCTTCATCAACTGCACCCAGTGCGGCCCGCGCTACACGCTGATCACCGCCCTGCCCTACGACCGGCCCAACACGGCGATGCGCGATTTCGCGCTGTGCCCGGATTGCCGGCGCGAATACGGGAACCCCCTCGACCGCCGCTTTCATGCCGAGCCGATCGCCTGCCCGGTGTGCGGCCCGCACCTGCAGTTCGTCTCGGGTGAGGAAACCTGCGACGGCGACGACGCGGCGCTCGCCGCTGCCGTGGCCTCCCTGCGCGCAGGCAGGATCGTCGCGGTGAAAGGCGTCGGCGGCTACCACCTGCTGTGCGACGCCACGAACGACCAGGCCATCGCCACCCTGCGCGCAAGGAAACCGCGGCCGGCGAAGCCGCTGGCCGTGATGTTCCGCGAACTCGCCTCCTTGCACGATGCGGTGCTCGCCACGCCGGAGCTCGACAGACTTCTCGCCTCGCCCGAGCGTCCCATCGTGCTGCTGCCGAAGCGCGGGAACTCGGTCCTGTCCGAACAGATCGCGCCCGGCTTCGCGGAAATCGGCTGTCTGCTGCCCTACTCACCCTTGCACGACCTGTTGCTGCACGACTTCGGCGGGCCGCTGGTGGCCACCTCCGGCAACCTCTCCGGCGAGCCGGTGCTGACCGACAGCGCCGACGCGCAGGCACGCCTCGCCCATCTTGCCGACGCCTTCCTCCACCATGACCGCCCCATCGTGCGTCCGGCCGACGATCCGGTATATCGCGTCATCGCCGGGATACCGCGCCCGCTGCGGCTGGGACGAGGCAACGCGCCACTGGAGCTCGACCTGCCTGTGCCCCTGGTCGAACCGGTGCTGGCGCTCGGCAGCCACATGAAGAACACGCTCTGTCTGGCCTGGGGAGATCGCGCCGTCGTCTCGCCGCATATCGGCGAACTCGGTTCGCCGCGCAGCCTCGACACCCTGGCGCAGGTGGCGGCCGACCTGCAGCGTCTCTACCAGGTCCAGGCCAGGCGGTTGGTCGTCGATCGCCATCCCGGCTATGGCACCCGCCGCTACGCCCGCGACAGCGGATTGGACGCATTCGGGGTCTGGCATCACCACGCGCATGCGTCGGCGCTGGCGTGGGAATTCCCCGATGAAAGGGAATGGATCGTGTTCGCCTGGGACGGGGTCGGTCTCGGCGAGGACAACACGCTGTGGGGTGGCGAAGCCTTCACCGGCGCGCCCGGTCGCTGGCAACACGCCGCCTCGTTCCGGCCCTTCCGCCTGCCCGGCGGCGACAAGGCCGGGCGCGAACCCTGGCGGGCTGCTGCGGCGCTGCTGTGGGAAACGGGCCGGCCTGCCCCCTTCGCGCCCGCAGCCCTGCATCAGGCATGGTCGGCCCGCCTCAACAGCCCCGCCTGCTCTGCGGTCGGCCGCCTGTTCGACGCCGCCGCAAGCCTGTGCGGACTCTGCACCGACGCCAGTTTCGAAGGCGAAGCGCCGATGCGGCTGGAAGCGCTGGCGCACAATCAAGCCCTTCGCCCCGAGCCCTTCGACATTGCCCAGGACAGGCCCGTCGAAGGGCCTGCCCCCACCCGGCTCCCGCTGGAATGCGATGCCCTTGGCGTATGGCGCACCGACTGGGCGCCGCTGCTGCCGATGCTTGGCGACACAGCCCTGCCCGCTGTCGAGCGCGCCTCCCGCTTTCATCTCAGCCTGGCGCAGGCGCTGGTCGCCCAGGCACAACAGCTGCGCACGCAGACCGGCATCCGGGCCGTGGGGCTCACCGGCGGCGTATTCCAGAACCGCCTGCTCGCCGAAGCCGCGATCGGCCGCCTCGAAGCCGCGGGCTTCACCGTCCGGCTTCCGCGGCGTATCCCGGTGAACGATGCCGGGTTAAGCTTCGGCCAGATCATCGAATTCATTCACCAATAAAAACCCATGGACGACACCCGCATCCTTCTCGCGCACGGCAATGGCGGCCGCCTGATGCGCGAACTCATCAGCGATATCTTCGCCCGCCATCTCGGCAACCCGCTCCTCGATACCGACGCCGACGCCGTCATGCTGCCGCAGGTGGATGGCGACATCATGGTCACCACCGACGGTTTCACCGTCGAGCCGCTCACGTTTCCCGGCGGCGACATCGGCTCGCTGGCCGTGCATGGCGTGGTCAACGACCTGGCGGTGGCCGGGGCCGATCCGCTCTATTTCACCGTGTCCGCGCTCATCGAGGAAGGGCTGGAAATCGGCGCGCTCGACCGCTACATCACGAGCTTTGCAAAGGCTGCGCGGCAGAATCACGTTGTCGTAGTGGCTGGCGACACCAAGGTGGTGCGCCGCGGCGAAGGCAGTGGCCTGTATCTCTCCGTCACCGGCATCGGCGTTCGGCGCGCGGGGGCCCGCCTAGGCATGGCCCGCATCGCGCCAGACGACGTGGTGCTGGTATCGGGCCCGGTTGGCGATCACGGCATTGCGGTGATGCTGGCGCGCGGGCAGTTCGGCCTGTCTGGCGAACTGCGCTCCGATTCGGCCTCGGTACTGCCGCTGACGCGCGCCGTGCGCGACTTCCCCGATCTCAAGTTCATGCGCGACCCGACGCGCGGCGGACTCGCCACCGTCGCCCACGAAATCGCGCGCGCCAGCGGCCACAGCGTGGCGCTCGACCAGAACGCGGTGCCCTTGCGGCCGGAAGTCGTGTCGGTATGCGAAATGCTCGGCTACGATCCCTATTACCTGGCCTGCGAAGGCCGCGTCGTCGCGGTCGCCGACCCCTTCGCGGCCGACGAGGTACTCACCCGCTGGCGCGCCCTGCCTGAAGGGCGCGAGGCCGCCATCATCGGCCGCATCGAGATGGGGGGCGCACGGGTGATCCTGGAAACCGGCCTGGGCGGACGTCGCGTGCTGGACGAACTGGAAGACGACCCGCTGCCACGGATCTGCTGAAGCCGGGATGGAACGTCCCAGGGAAAATGCCGTCGTTGCGGGGGAACGATTCCGCCTCCGCTAGCCTCATCAAGATAAGATGATTTTCTAACCTCACAATAATCCCGACATGGGCACCGAACCCGCTCTCACCCGCTCGCATCGACATCACCTTCGTACCACCTTCATCGCTGTCGTGCTGGCCAGCCTGATCGGCGGCGTCTGGACCTGGAGCAACCATCGCGCCCAGTCCGCATCCTCGCCAGGGGCCCGTGGCGGCATGAAGGGCGCGGGCGGCAGCCGTGCGCAGCCGGTATCGGTGGCCGCGGTTCGCCGCACCGACATCCGCGTCTGGCTGAATGCGCTCGGTACGGTGACGCCGCGCAACTTGGTGAACGTGCGCGTGAAGGTCGACGGTACCCTGCTGCGGGTCAATTTCCACGAGGGCCGGATGGTGAAGGCCGGTGCGCTTCTGGCCGAGATCGATCCGCGCCCCTTCCAGATCCAGCTCGACCAGGCCAAAGGCCAACTCGTACGCGATACCGCCCTGCTCGACAATGCCCGCCTCGATCTGGCGCGCTATCAGGCGCTGCTCGGCAAGGACGCCATCGCCCGCCAGCAGGTCGAGACCCAGGAGGCCCTGGTGCGGCAATACCAGGGCACGGTCGAATCGGATCGCAGCCAGGTGGCCAACGCCAGGCTGCAGCTGGACTACACCCGCGTCGTCGCGCCGGCGTCCGGCCGTATCGGCCTGCGCCAGGTCGATCCCGGCAACCAGGTGCACGCAAGCGATGCCAATGGTCTCGCCACCATCGCCCAGCTGCAGCCCACCACGGTGGTGTTCGCCGTGCCGGAGGCGAACCTGCCGGCCATCAACCGCCGGATCGCGGCACGCGAGCCTCTCCCTGTCGAGGCCTGGGACCGCGAGCAGAAAAACCACCTGGCGGACGGCCGCCTCCTCACCACCGACAACCAGATCGACCCGACCACCGGCACCATCCGGATCAAGGCCGAATTCGCCAACCGCGACAACGCGCTGTTCCCCAACCAGTTCGTCAACGTCCGCCTGCTGCTCGACACCCTGACCCAGGTCGTGGCCATCCCGACCGCGGCCATCCAGCGCGGCGACAAGGGCAGCTTCGTCTACCGCGTCGATGCGAACGGCAAGGTGGCCATGGTGCCGGTCGCGCCGGGCGCGGTGGACGGCGAATGGATGGCCGTGACCGGCGCGGTCAAAGCCGGCGACAATCTGGTCATCGACGGTGCCGACAAGCTGCGTGACGGCGCCAGGGCCGAGATCATCGTGCCGGGAACGAAGGGCGGCTCGGGCAAGGCCGGCAAACCGCATCCGAACGGAAGCGGGAAGCCGCATGACCCACGCGGCAGCGCCGAATAAACCGGCCGCGCGATGAATCCGTCCCGCCTTTTCATCCTGCGGCCGGTGGCGACCTCGCTGCTGATGCTGGCTATCCTGCTGGCCGGCGCGGTGGCCTACCGGCTGCTGCCGTTGTCGGCCCTGCCGGAAGTCGACTACCCGACCATCCAGGTCATGGCGCTCTATCCCGGCGCCAGCCCGGAGGTGGTCACCGCCTCCATCACCGCGCCGCTGGAGCGCCAGCTCGGACAGATGCCGGGGCTCAAGCAGATGTCCTCGACCAGTTCCGGCGGCGCTTCGGTCATCACCCTGCGCTTCGACCTCGACCTCACCCTCGACATCGCCGAGCAGGAAGTGCAGGCCGCCATCAACGCCGCGTCCAACCTGCTGCCCACCGACATGCCGCTGCCGCCGGTGTACAGCAAGGTCAACCCGGCCGACGCGCCCATTCTCACGCTGGCGGTCACCTCGCCGTCGCTGCCGGTGACGCGCCTGCACGACCTGACGGAGAGCCGCATCGCGCAGAAGATCTCGCAATTGCCGGGCGTCGGCCTGGTCAGCCTGGCCGGCGGCCGG
>JAJZRT010000185.1 GCA_021802595.1 Pseudomonadota bacterium | reverse complement strand
GGTCAGCTGGCCGCCGGACATGTAGCGCACCTTGGCGGCGGAGTTGAACATCTGGTCCATCGCCAGCCAGGCGAAGTTGACCGACATGAGCTCGATGACGGGGCGGACGCCGAGAAAGGACGCGCCGATGCCCAGCCCGGTGAACCCGCCTTCGGAGATGGGGGTGTCGATGACGCGCAGCGGGCCGTATTTCTCGTACAGGCCCTTGGTCGCCTTGTAGGTGCCGCCGGCGACGCCGATGTCCTCGCCCATGCAGATGACCAGCGGATCACGCGCCATTTCTTCGTCGTGTGCGCGCTGGATCGCTTCCCAATACATGATGTTTGCCATGCTGTCTTTTCTTCCTTAAACCTTAAGCGGCCTTGCCCGTGAGCCACGGGAGCTGGGTATCACGGTCGGCGAGTACGTATTTTTCGAGATCCTCGACGCGCGGTTCGGGCGATTCCTCGGCGAACTTGATCACTTCGTTCTCGATGTAGGCATCGGTTTCCTTTTCCAGCGCCTCGAACTCGGCCATGGTCAGCGCGCCGTCCTTGACCAGACGATCGCGCAGGATGAAGATGGGATCGCGCTGCTTCCACAGCTCCTCTTCCTCGCGCGAGCGGTAGCCGCGCGAGTCGGACATCGAGTGGCCGCGATAGCGGTAGGTCATGAGTTCGAGGAAGTAGGGGCCCTTGCCGTGGCGGACATGATCGACCGCGACACGCGCTGCCGCATACACCTTCTCGATGTCCTGGCCGTCGCATTCGGCGGCCTCGATGCCGTAGGCACAGACGCGCTTGTGTTGATGGACGATGGCGGTGGAGCGCTCGATCGCGGTGCCGATGCCATAGAGGTTGTTCTCGCACACGAACAGCACCGGCAGCTTCCACAGCGCGGCCATGTTCATGGTTTCGTGGAACACGCCCTGGTTGTTGGCGGCGTCGCCGAGGAAACAGATCGCGATCTCGTCGCCGCCCTTCAGCTGGATCGCCTTGGCCATGCCGGCCGCGAGCGGAAAGGGGCCGCCGACCAGTGCGTAGCCACCCATGAAGCGCTTGTCGCCGTCGAAGATGTGCATCGAACCGCCGCGTCCCTTGGAGGAGCCGGTTTCCTTGCCGTACAGTTCGGCCATCACGGCCTTCGGATCGGCGCCGCACTTGATCGCGTGGACGTGGTCGCGGTAGCCGGTGATGACATAGTCATGGCCGGGGCGTGCGGCTTCCATCACGCCGTTGCAGCAGGCTTCCTGGCCGGGATAGAGGTGGAGGAAGCCGCCGATCTTGCGTTCGATATAGGCCTGATAGCAGCGCTCTTCAAAACGGCGGTGCAACACCATTTCGCGCAGCACGCGTTTCTTGTCTTCAATCTTCATTCGGTTACCCTTGGTGGATGGGCTCGGAAAAAGCGCCGGAAAAAATTTCAAACGCGCAATTATCCGGCAAACCCCGCCAACCATCAAGAAAACGCCACCCCCAAGGAATCTCCATGCTGCCTAAACTTGCTGAAAACAAACAGGAAATCACCGCAAAATTGCTGGAAACAGCGGGTCATGCGCTGGTGCTGTTGCCCGTGTCGAAAACCCTGCCCGAGGTGCCGGGCAGTACCGAGCTCAAGGCCGTGATGAAACGGCGCGATCTCAAGACCGACGCGCTGGCCAAGTCGCCGGTGGCGGTGCAATTGCCAGGCGGCGCGCTGGTCGTGGTTGCCATGCTCAAGGCCGACGCCAGCACCTTCGAAACGCACGAGCAGGTGCGCAAGGCGCTGGCCCTGTTGATGGTCGAACATCCGAAATCGCTGACGCTGGCGGTGTTCGGCGAGGCGGCCTTCAGGGCACGCGCTGCAGAAGCCGCGGTGTATGCTGCGCTGGTCAACGCCGTGCCGCTGCCGTCGCGCAAATCCAGACCCGACGCAGCGCTCAAGAGCGTGCACGTGTGGGGCCACAAGTCCGCCGACGGCTTTGCGCGCGTGCAGGCGCTGGCCGAAGGCAACTTCCTCACCCGCAGCCTCACCGTGCAGGGACCGGACGAACTCACCCCCGGCGTCTACCGCAAGCGCATCAAGGCGCTGGCCAGGCAGTATGGCTGGAGCGTCGAGGAGTTTCCCTTCGACAAGCTGAAGAAGATGGGCGCAGGTGCCTTCTGCGCGGTGGCGCAGGGCTCGCCGGCCAGTGACGCGGCGATCGTGCGGATCCGCTACAAGGGCGCCAGGGCCAAGGGCAAGCACGTCGCATTCGTCGGCAAGGGCATCTGCTTTGACACCGGCGGCCACAACCTCAAGCCTGCCAAGTACATGCAGGGCATGCATGAGGACATGAACGGCTCTGCGGTGGTGCTCGGCATCCTGGCGGCCGCGTCGAAGCTGAAGCTGCCGGTCGCGCTGGAAGGCTGGGTCGCGCTCGCCGAGAACCATATCAGCCCCGAGGCCTACCGGCAGAACGAAGTGGTCACGGCGCTCAACGGCACCACCATCGAGGTCGTCCACACCGACGCCGAAGGCCGCATGGTGCTGGCCGATACGCTGACCCTGGCTGCCCAGGGCAAGCCCGACCTCATCGCCGACTTCGCCACGCTCACCGGTTCGATGCACTACGCGCTCGGCAGCCGCATGTCCGGCGTGTTCGCCACCTCCAGCGCGCTGGCGCACCAGGCCTCGCGCGCCGCCACTGCCAGCGGCGAGCGCATCGTCGTCTTCCCCTACCCGGAGGACTACGACAGCAGCCTCGATTCGACGGTGGCCGACGTCAAGCAGTGCAGCATGGAAGGCGAAGCCGACCACATCCTCGCCACCCGTTTCCTGTCGCGCTTCGTCGGCGACACGCCGTGGCTGCACATGGATCTGTCGGGGCACAGCTGCAAGGGCGGACTGGGCGCCGTGATGAGCGATACCAACGGTTTTGGCGTGGCGTGGGGGATGGCGCTGCTGGAGGGATTGAAAGGATAGCCGTTCGCCAGCGTGAGTGCTGCTGGCGTATTCGATGCAAGCTGCCCTGGAAGGAGGGCAATCGGCCCCTTCCAGGGATTTACAGTCCCGTGCGGCGCGGTTGGATCGACCGCATCACAGACCGGGGGGTTGCGGTATATCAGTCGTCGTCGCGGTCATGCCGGTGTTTGTGATGGCCGCGGTGCAGACCGTTGTCATGGTGGCCGTGCTCATCTTCATAAATGACATCTCGTTCGATGACGGTGCGCTTGGACCCCCTGGTCGCAATGGCCGCTCCCGTGGCGCCACCGATGGCGCCGCCGATGATGGCCCCGTCCCGTCCGCCGATGGCCGAACCCACGGCGGCCCCGGCGCCGCCGCCGAGGGCGCCACCGATGACGGCGTTGCCATCGATGCCGCCGGCGAAGGCGGGCGCCGCGAAGGCGGCCAGTGCAATGAGTGCCAGTGTTTGCTTGCGTGCCATGTTGATCCTTTCATGTGAACTGAAACCCCGTGGGCGCTGCAAGATCAGTGCCGGACGGATAAGCACCTGAATTGTATGCGAAGCCGGTGGTCTGGGAGCGGCCCGTGTGCTCCAATTCGTCGGCCCCTGACGAAAAGCGGCATTCGCCGGCCGTTGCCCGCATGCGGGATGTTCGCAAGCGGGGACAGGACTGCAATGCGCGAAAATCCGGCTGTATTCGGCCGGATGGATTTTGACGATGGAATTCCAACCATGATGCTGTGTTCCGACAGGCCTGCCATCGAGCCTCTCTATGCCGACGATGCCCTGCTCGTGCTCGACAAGCCCAGCGGCCTGCTGGCGGTGCCGGGGCGCGGCGCCGACAAGCAGGACTGCCTCGCCGCACGGGTGCAGGCGCGCTACCCCGATGCCCTGATCGTGCACCGCCTCGACATGGCCACCTCCGGGCTGATGGTGATGGCGCGCGGGGTGGCGGCGCAGCGCGCACTGGGCAAGGCCTTCGCGGCACGCGAGGTGACGAAGCGCTACATCGCCGTGGTGGCCGGCCGGCTGGAGGCACCGCCTGGGGGATGGGGCGTCATCGACCTGCCGCTCATCGTCGACTGGCCGAACCGGCCACGGCGACGGGTCGACCGCCTCCTTGGCAAACCCAGCCTGACCCGCTGGCGCGTGCTGGCACATGATGAGGCCGCGCGGACCACCCGCGTCGAACTGGAGCCTGTCACCGGCCGTTCGCACCAGTTGCGCGTTCATCTGCGCGAACTGGGCCATCCGATCCTGGGCGATGCCCTGTACGCGCCGCCCGACATCCAGGTCCAGGCCGGGCGGTTGTTGCTGCATGCCTGTGCGCTGGGATTCATCCATCCGGTGACCGGCGAGGCGCAGGCGTTCGAGCGCCCCGCGCCGTTCTGAGGGGGGTGATCGGCCGAGATGTGCGGTGCGCGGCCATTGCGCTGCAACCGTCTACCTGCCGGATTCCGTCATGTTTCTTTTCTTCTGGTGCAGTAACACGTTTGTCATGTGGCGCAGATAGATTTCCCTGCCTGTGCCCGTCCAGTTCATGTATTGCATGCTGGATATGCCGCAAATCCGCCGTCGCCTGGATTTGAAGACAGGCGCTTCGGACACGGTCAACGTAGCTCATGCATGGATAGGAAATGTCGCTCGCGAATATGAAAATTGGTGCCCGGATGGGCCTGGGATTTGGCCTGATGCTGGGGTTGACGCTTCTGGTGGCCGTGTTTGGGCTGACGCGCATGGCGCAGGTCCAGGGCCATCTCGACAGGGTCACCGGCGACCACATGGTCAAGCTCAAGCGAGTCGGCGAACTGCGCGATGCCCTGCAAACGACCGCCATCTCGGTCCGCACTCTCGTCCTGCTGACGGATGATGGCGCCATGGATGCAGAGACAAAGCGTATTCAAGAACAGCGAAAGCGGTACGCCGAGACGAGCAGGAAACTGGCTGAGACGGTGAGGGGAGACGCCGAGAAATCGCTGCTCGCCAGGATTGCGGCTGCGCGTGCGCAGACAGAACCCCTGCTCGACAAGGCGACGGGTTTTGCGCTCGGCAATCCCATTGCGGCGACCCAGGTCCTGGTCAATGAAGTCCGCCCGGCGCAGAACCAGTGGATCAAGGCACTGGAGGACATGGCCCTCTATCAGGAAAAAGGCAGCGCCAGGGCGGTGGCGGAGGCCGAGGCGGCTTATGCAAGCGCGCGGGCGCTCATGGTTTCCATGGCCGTGCTGTCGCTGGTTCTGGGCAGCCTGGTTGCCTGGCGCATTACCCGATCAATCACTACGCCGGTCAACCAGGCCTTGCGCCTGGCCGAAAGTGTCGCTGCCGGCGACCTGACGCAGTCGGTCGAAGTGCATTCGCACGACGAGATCGGCCAGCTCATGCAGGCGCTGAAGGACATGAACGCCAGCCTCGTGACCATCGTCGGCCAGGTCCGCACCGGCACCGACACCATTGCTGTTGCCTCACGCGAGATCGCCTCAGGCAACGCCGACCTGTCGTCGCGCACCGAAGAGCAGGCGAGCTCGCTGGAAGAGACCGCCAGCTCGATGGAAGAACTGACCGGCACCGTCAAGCAGAACGCCGAGAACGCCCGCCAGGCCAACCAGCTCGTCGTCTCCACCGCCGACGTTGCCGCCAGGGGCGGCCAGGTCGTCGGCCAGGTCGTCGACACCATGGCCTCCATCAAGGACAGCTCCCGGAAGATCGCCGACATCATCGGCGTCATCGACGGCATTGCCTTCCAGACCAACATCCTCGCGCTCAACGCTGCCGTTGAAGCCGCCCGTGCGGGCGAACAGGGGCGCGGCTTCGCCGTCGTCGCCGCCGAAGTCAGGAACCTCGCACAGCGCAGCGCCGGTGCCGCCAAGGAAATCAAGACCCTGATCGAAGACTCCGTCGGCAAGGTCGATGCCGGCAGCCGTCTCGTTGACGAAGCCGGCAAGACCATGGACGAGATCGTCACCTCGGTCAAGCGCGTCACCGACATCATGAGCGAGATCGCCGCGGCGAGCCAGGAACAGAGTGCCGGGATCGAACAGGTCAACCAGGCTGTTGCCCAGATGGACGAAGTGACCCAGCAGAACGCTGCCCTGGTCGAAGAGGCGGCGGCTGCGGCCGAGAGCCTGCAGGACCAGGCGGCGAAGCTGGCCGAGGCGGTGAGCGTGTTCAGGCTGGAGACGGGTGCGTACAGCGCACGCCCCGGGTTGCCGGTGCTGAAGGATGTGGTGGTCGCGATGCCGGATGCCCGCAAGGTCAGGTCAGAACCTGTCCTGGCCAAGGCGGTCGCGCGCCCGAAGAAACTTGCGGTTGCCAGTTCCGGCAGCGACGAGTGGGAAGAGTTCTGAGTGTTTGTGGTGTCACTGGAGTCCTGAGCGGAACGGCCCGATTACGATGGGGCATTCAGCTCGATGTCGGGGCAACCCGCAGGGATCATCAGGCGTGGTTCGGTAACGCTGACTTGGCAAGCCTCGGGTTGTTAGGCATTAGGTATGAAAGGCTATGAAAATGTTAGCTAATCTGAGCATCAAATCGCGGCTGGTCTTCTTGATCGGCTTCCTTTCCACGGCGCTGGTCGGTATAGGCGCCATGGGATTGACCAGCCTGAATTCCACCAATGGCGCGCTCAAGACCGTCTACGAAGACAGGATGGTTGCCCTGGGGCAGTTGGCGCGTGTCTCCATGCTGGTCAACCAGAACCAGGTCACGCTGGCCGAAGTCACTGCCGGCCAGTTGTCGGCGTTCCCCGATGACGTCGCCGTGGTCGACAAGAAGGTCGAGGAGGTCGCCAACACGATCAAGGAAATCGAGACAGTCTGGAAATCCTATCTCGGAACCTATCTGACGCCTGAGGAAAAGAAGCTCGCCAACGAGTTCGACGCCAACCGCAGGACCTACGGCCGTTCGGGCATGGTGCCTGCCCTGGCCGCCTTGCGCGCCCACGATTTCCAGCAGGCCAGCGAGTTGCTGCAGGGGCCGCTGGCCCAGAATTATCCCGCCGTGCGGAAAAGCATGGAAGCGCTGGACACGCTCCAGCTGGATGTGGCCAAGCGTGAATATGAAGCGGCGCAAACGCGTTATGTCCTGGTGCGCAACATTTCCATCGTGACCATCGTGTTTGGCGTCGCGCTGGCAGGATTGATCGGCTTCTGGATGATCCGTGCGATTACCCGCTCGCTGAATGAGGCCTTGCGCCTGGCCGAAAGTGTCGCTGCCGGCGACCTGACGCAGTCGGTCGAAGTGCATTCGCACGACGAGATCGGCCAGCTCATGCAGGCGCTGAAGGACATGAACGCCAGCCTCGTGACCAT
>JAJZRT010000184.1:1198-7238 GCA_021802595.1 Pseudomonadota bacterium | reverse complement strand
AGTGGGAAACGGTTTGGCCGTCATGGGCAACGCGCGTGTGGGCATGACCGATCTCGAACATAACAGTCCGGTGGTGCCGGTGGCAGATATGTCGGTGCCGGCAAACCTGAATTCGATGTACTCCGGGATGTACTCGATCGTTCCCAATGAAAACCTCTGGGACCAGCCATTTCACGAGCGCATCGCCAACGTGTGGAACTACTTCAACAGGCCGGCGGGCTCTAGCAATCCGCCGGCGCCGATCCAATACGCCTGCCAGCAAAATGACGAGATTTTGGTCACTCCCGGCTACTTGAACGATCCCGGAATCGACACCGATGCTGGATTTGGAGGAACCGATTACCTCAACGGGCCGTATACCAATGGCTTCACAGGCGCGACCGCGCCTGGCATCTCCCCCGGCAACTACGACGGCACCGCCTCATCCCTCCTATGGGAGAACGGTAGTCAGCTTAATCCGCTCACTGGACAGGCGTTTCCCACGACTTGGGGCAGCGCCCCATACTCAGACGGTTGGGCCACGACGCTCGCGGATTTCGCCGCGTACTATTACGATCAGCGTCTTCGCACTGACCTGCCGAGCGGTCAGGTTCCGATCCCGCCGCAAACCTATGAGACCAATTCAAACCTGCACCTGTCGACGTTCGTGCTCGCACCAGGCGCAATTCCCTTGCTGAGCAGCCAAAACCCGCCACCGAGCCCACTTGCCAATCCGCAAACAGCGAATCTTTACCCGCCCTATGGCCCCCCCTATGCCGTACCGCCGGGCGGCTACGGCACGAAACCAAACTGGCCGCAACCCTGCTTCGTGTGCCAGAGTACGGTTGACGATCTTTGGCACACAGCGGTTGATGGCCGCGGATTGTTCATCAATTCATCTAACGTGGCTGGTGGCCTGCAGCAGATCGTGGACAATATCTTGGCACGTATTGGAGCATCAGCTGCGGTAGCCGTAAATAATGCCAATGTGGTCCAGGGCAACAACATGTCCTATGCCTCGGACTACGAGTCCGGCGCCTGGGTTGGTGACCTGCAGTCCTATCCGATCAATCTCTCTACCGGCGCGATTGAGACCTCGCAACCGCTGTGGCAGCCTTCGGCGCAGGCCCAGCTCGATACCCTTTCCGGCCATGCCTCAGGCTCCTATAGCCCGACAAGTCGCGCTATCGGTACTTATAACGGCACGACCGGCGTCGGCTTCAACTGGACGAGCCTCAGCCCGGCGATGCAGGCATTACTCAACAGTCCCCAGAGCCCACCGGGACCTTCGGATGGTGCAACGATGCTCAGTTACCTGCGCGGCGATCCGACCAACGAAAACACGCTTTATCGTAGCCGGGCGCACGTGCTCGGCGACATCATCGACGCCGAACCTACGGTCGTGCTGGCACCCAACCAAAGTTACTCTGATCCGGGCTACCAGGCGTTCGTTTCGGCCAACAGCGCTCGCCCCGCCATGGTCTATCAGGGAGCGAATGATGGCATGCTGCACGCGTTTGTTGCGGGCACGGGAGCGGAGGCATGGGCCTACGTGCCCGGGCTGCTGTTCAACTCACGCCTGAGCGCATACCCGAACACCAGCACGCTGGTCAACCTGTCAATGAAATCAGGATTCACCCATTTATACTACATTGATGCGACGCCGGTTGCGGGGGACGTTGATTTCAACAACACCTATGGCGGCTCTGGCAGTCCCAACTGGCAAACGATCTTTGTCGGAGGCCTGAGCAAGGGCGGGCGTGGGTATTATGCGCTGAATATCACGAATCCATCCGCAGCCAATGACGCCGACGTAGCCGCCAAGGCGCTTTGGGAATTCCCGAATGCCACTACCGCGGCGGCGACTGTCGCGAACATCGGTTACAGCTTCGGCAAACCGATCATTGCGAAGACTCCCGCCGCCGGTTGGGTGGTCCTGGTCACCTCGGGTTACAACAATGGCACCGACTCGGGCGGGGATGGCCAGGGACATCTGTTTGTTCTCAATCCTACGACGGGCGCCTTGATCGCCGATCTTTCGACTGGAGTTGGCACGAGCGCTTCGCCGAGCGGGCTCGCCCAGATTAGCGCGTTCACACCCAACGGTGCCACCGACGACACCATCTCCTACGTTTATGGCGGCGACCTGGATGGCAATGTCTGGCGCTTCGATCTGTCGGGAACTTCCGTGAGTAGCTGGAACGTGGCCAGGCTCGCGACGCTGGTCGATGCCAGCGGTACGCCACAGCCCGTCACCACCGTGCCGGAACTGGGCTTGAACAATGGTTATCACATGGTCTACGTGGGGACTGGCCAGTACCTGGGCCAAAGCGACATCCCGGGCTTGGGCGGCTCCAACGCGAACGCTAGCCAGACACAGACCATGTATGGGCTGCTGGACAACCTCTCAACCACACCCCTCATCAGCCCGTTACGCGTGAGCCTGGTGCAGCAGACGGTGACAACTTCGGGCGGTACAACATCGCTTAGTTCCAATCCGGTCACCTACCCCAGCAAGTCAGGCTGGTATATCGACTTGCCCGGTACCGGTGAGCGCGTCAACACTGATCCGAGTCTTGCATTGAGTACCTTGACGTTCACCACCAACCTGCCCAATTCTGCATCTTGCGATCCTGGTGGCAGTAGTTTCGAATACTTCGTTAACTTCGCAACTGGTGGGGTGGTCCCCAGTTCCAATGCAGCCAGTGTGTTGTCGCTCGGTAACACGCTTGCTAGCCGCCCTCTGCTCATTCAACTTCCCTCCGGCCAGGTAGTCTCGGAAGTACGCAACTCAAACGCCACCACCACTTCGACTGTAGTGCCTGTGACGCCCAGTGCCGGCAGCGAGCGGCGGGTTGGGTACCGCGAGGTGATCACCCAATGAGCGCAGCCCGTTCATGGAACGGGCTCGCCGGTGTTATTGCTGTTTCACTGGAGGCCGCTATGCATCAACTTTCGGTAAAAAATCGCGTCATTATTTTCGGGGTCATCACACTCTCGGTATTTATTGGGGCTCCGACGGCATCCGCAGTGGCGTTCGCCCACGATCCCACTCGCAATCGCCATGCCACCGTCCAACATGAAGTCAGTTCGGCGCGGCGAGTCTATGCTCACCACGATACGACGACTTCGGCGGAAAATGAGCACTGCGTAAACCAAGCCAAGGAAGCTTCTTCGGGTACAACCAGCAAGGGGAAAAAAGTTTCCGATCGAAAGAGGAGCAATGTCTGCGGCGCCTGAGGTAACCCATTACCTGCGGGAGGCAGGTCCGCAAACGGCGGGTCGTGCGCCGTTCGTACCATCAAGCTCCCTTCGGTCTCCCTCTCGGCGTAGAGGCAAATTGGGGGGATTACCACGGCTCAGGCGCCCGGCTGGGCCGGCCTGGCCGGCAGCGGCAGGCGTGCGTCGTAGAGTTGGTAGGCAGACGCTTGCGCCCGCTCGAGCGCCGCGCGTATCGCCGCGCGACCGGTGCGGAATGACGGATCTTTCAAGGTGGCGCGGTAGAACTCGGCGTAAAAGGCGTCCGGAAAAACGCGGATGCGTAACAGCACGGCCGCGGCCCGTCGGTCCCTCGCCCGGTCGTAGCGGTAGCGGCGCAGTTCGCCGGGGCGCAAACGGGTGTCGGCGCGCTCGACCGTGAGGTCCAGGCTCACGTCCCGGGAGATCAGGCGGCGAAGGACGGTGGCCGGAATCACTTCTCCGTGCCGATCCAACTGGGCGATCTCGACTTCGACCTTGGGCGTGACGTAGGTCGGGAAGTCGTGGCCGACGCCGGTATTGGCCACGCTCAATTCGGCGGCGACGCGACCGGCGGCGGCAGAAACGAGCGCCGCATCGATCGTGAGCCCGGACCGCACCATCTTCGGATCGTGGATGCCGCGCCACAAGTGGCGCCGCTGCGGCATGTGGCAGGACTGGCAGCTCACGCCCGCGCGGGCGTAGCGGCTCTCCCGCCACTCTTCGTAGGTGTTCTCGAAGGGCTTGCCGTTCAAGCCCGGACCGCCGGGCGCGAACTGGTGGCAGGCGGCGCAGAAGCGGGAATCCTCGAAGGCGGGCGTCGCCTGCCAGCCGTCGTGGGGCAGTTGCGCGTCGGCGGCGGGCACCGTGCCGTCCGACCGGGGCGGGCCGAAGCGGCGGTTGCCGCGCACGTGACAGCCGGCGCAGGTGAGGCCGTCGGCTGCAGATGCGCCATCGGCCAGCGGCGGCAGCATGCGTCCGGCGGTGAGCGAGTCGACCAGATGATCTTCCTGTTCGGCCAGGGGCGCGTGGCATTGCAGGCAGGCCTGGTGCCGGTCACGGGCCCCCGGACCCATGGCCTGCAATTGACCCAGGAGACCGGGGCTCATGGCGTGGCTGTGCAAGGCGCTGCGCCAGTCCGCGAACTGACGCGGGTGGCAGGCGCCGCAGGCGGCGGGCGAGAGCGAGGCTTCGAGGGCAGAGAAATTACCGGGTGCCGGGCCGTTGGCGGCCAGCGGTCGCTGCCAATGGCGGGCCAGAAAGGCGGCGATATCGGATGAAGCGGGCGGCGATCCGAGCGCTGCGCTCGGATCGCCGCCCATCAGGGCGAACAGCAGCAGGACGATCGCCGCGAGCGACGGCCAGCCCTTCACCGCCACGCTCACCGCTGCCTTACTTGGCGGCGCAAGGATTGGCCGGCTTCGCTGCGCAGGGGTTGGCGGCCTTTTGCTGCTTCTTGGCGGCCATGTGCTTCTTCATCGCCTTCTTCTTCATCTGGTGCTTGGCGGGCTGAGCGCAGGGATTGGCCGGCTTGGTCGCGCAGGGATTGCTCATCGCATCGGCGGCGAAGGCGGGCATGGCCAGCGCCGAAGCGATCAGGGCGACGGCGCCCAGGGACAGGGTCTTGCGGATCAGGGTGGAGGTCATGACGGTTTCCTTTTGCGGGTGGATGATAGCGCGCGGATTGTTATTTCGCGCAAGGGTTGGCCGGCTTCGCCGCGCAGGGATTCGCGGGCTTGACCGAACAGGGGTTGGCCGGCGCCTGGGCGCCCGGCCGATAGGTTTTCTGCACCTGCCGAGTATAGGCTACCAGGGCGGCGAGCGCCTTGGAATGCCAGTGCGATCGCGACCGTCGAAAACCGTCACCAATCGGTGCTGATCGATTTGCTCACGGGCAAGGTGCTCAAGCGTCTGCCGAAGCTGGCCAGCAATCGTTGGGTGCTGGCCGATTCGGCCGCGGCCGGGGCCGAGCGCTTCAGCGCAGGAATCCCGCTCAGCCCCATGCAGTCCTCAGGCGTGCATCGCCTCCAGCGACAGTCCCTTGCCCTCGATGCCGAAGAAATACCAGGGAATCATCACCGCCGCGCCGAGCAGCCAGAAGCTCGCCAGCAGCCAGAGCGCGGGCATCATGCCGTAGGCGTCGGCCACTGCGGTGAGTGCCAGCGGTGCGGCGAAGGCGCCGATGCGGCCGAAGGCGACCGACAGGCCGATGCCGGTCGAGCGCAGGTGGGTGGGGAATATCTCCGAAAAGGTCGGATAGGCCGAGACCCAACTGCCGGTGGCGAACAGATTGGCGAGTGTGAAGGCCGCGAGCACCCAGCGCCAGTCGTGGCTCGCGGTGGCGGCGGCGAGGCCGAGCACGCCGAGCGCCGCCAGGAGGTAGAACGCCGGCACGGTGAGCTTGCGGCCGCTGCGGTCGAGCAGCAGCGCCACCACGATGCCGCCGGCCAGCGCCCCGACGTTGCCGATCAGGAAGAACCACGGGACGAAGCCGTCCGCGATGTGGATGGAAGGCAGGATGAACAGCGCCAGGAAGGCGAACAGGCCGTAGTAGCCGGCGGCCTCGGAGAAATCGAGCAGCGCGCCCAGCGCCAGACGACCGGGATGGCGCGCCACGAGTTCGCGCGTCTGGCGCCAGAAGCTCGCGTAGGGCGGCCGACGAGACTTGGGCGCTGCGGACGCGGTCGAGGAGGAAGCGTCGAAGCGGGCATGCTCGACGTCGGCCACCACCGCCGCGGCCGCCTGCACCTCGCCGTGGGCGATCAGCCAGCGCGGCGATTCCGGGATGTAGCGGCGCGCTAGTGCGGCGAACAGCGCCACCAGG
>JAJZRT010000184.1:0-1188 GCA_021802595.1 Pseudomonadota bacterium | reverse complement strand
GAAGCCGAAGGCCACGCGCCAGCCCAGGTCGGGCGGCAGGCGGTTGAGCACGAACAGGGACACCAGGGCGGCGAGGATGGCGCCCAGCGACCAGAAGTTCATCACCGTGGCGTTGGTCTTGCCGCGGTGCCGGGCGGGGATGAACTCGCTGATCGCGGCGTTGATCGCGGCGTACTCGGCGCCGACGCCGATGGCGGTGAGCAGCCGCAGCGCCATCAGCGCAGCGTAGTCCCAGGCGAAGGCGGTGAGGAAGGTGAAGGTCCCGTAGAGCGTCAGGGTGGCGAGGAACAAGCGCTTGCGGCCGTAGCGGTCGGCGAGATAGCCGAACAGATAGGCGCCGATCATGATGCCGACGAACCAGATGCTCATCACCCAGGAGGCTTGCAGATTGCTGAGGTGCCAGAGGGTCTTGAATACGGAGAGGAAGTTGCTGACGATGGTCACCTCGAAGGCATCGAGCAGCCAGCCGATGCCCAGCGCTGCGGTGATCGCGGTGTGGACCCGGTTCCAGTGGGCAAGGTCGAGCCGGCGCAGTAGCGTGTCGGTCATGGCGGTTTTCCCTGTGATCGCGAGGTGAAGTCGAAGGTTCGGCCGGCAAGCGGCAGCCGAAGCATTAGTCGATAGCTGCCGCTGATTTCTTACATGGCCTTCTGCGCGCGCAGCCACCCTGAGGGACTGATGCCCAGCTCCCGGATGAAGGCGCGGGAAAACAGCAGGCAGGGCTCGCGCACCGGAACAACTCGCCGGCCGGCACTGGAAGCGCGCAGCTGGCCGGAGCGGATCACGTGCAGATGACCCACCCCCTCGTCGGCGCCGAAGCGGTGCAGGCCGCACAGCGATCCCGCATAGAAGGTATTGACGTGCACGCCGACGTGCGCCAGCAGTCGGGAAATGCCGTCGGGGTTCATGGAGATGATCGTGCGAATGATTATGAACAATGTACTGATGATAACCCATCAGCCCGCGCGCTGCCGCGCTGCGCGGACCAGTCGGACAGGCGACGCAGTTGGGCCTCAGAGAGCGATGTCTTTTGTGCCGCTCGATCACCAGTTGAAGCTGCCGCGCCAGGCGCCGCGTTCGTGGCTGATGGCCACCCGCTTCGGCGCGATCTTGCGCAGCGCCTGGCTGTCGATGTCGATTTCCGGCTGGCGGCCCAGGCGTTCGGCGACCTCGAAGCTGCACGTGATC
>JAJZRT010000183.1 GCA_021802595.1 Pseudomonadota bacterium | reverse complement strand
CTGCTGGGCATCCCCTCGATCGCGGTCTCGCTCGCCAGCCACAATGCGCAGCATTTCGACACCGCCGCGCGCGTGGTCACCGACCTCGTGCAGCGTATCCAGACCCGGCCGCCGGCCGAACCGATGTTGCTCAATGTCAACGTGCCGGACTGCGCTTACGCCGATCTGGACGGCGTCGCCGTGACCCGGCTGGGCAAGCGCCACAAGGCCGAGTCGGTGGTGAAGACCACCAACCCGCGCGGTCAGACCGTGTACTGGGTGGGTGCCGCCGGCGCTGCGCAGGACGCGGGCGAGGGCACCGATTTCCATGCCGTCGCCGATGGGCGTGTCTCGATTACCCCGCTGCAAATGGACCTCACCCGTTTCAGCCAGATGGACAGCGTGAACGCATGGCTGAAACCATGACTCTGAAAACCCCCGTTGACCGCTTTTCGCCCTTGAAAAGCCCGAATACAAACTTTCGCGGCTTCGTTTGCCCTGTTGCGGCGAGCGACCATGCGACGCACCCGATTGCACGATTTTCGGATCGGCTAACTGCGTTGCGCCTCCTTGCAGGGAGCGACCCTGCGTCGTCGTCGCGCCTTGCCGGCCAACCCGAAAACCGCACACCCGGGCACGTCCAACGGAGGTTTCCAGGATGAACCCGCGCGCCGGCATCGGCATGACCTCGGCGCGCACGCGTGGCCGCATGGTTGAACGCCTGCGCGGGCAGGGCATCAAGGACGAAATGGTGCTGGTGGCGATGGGCAGCGTGCCGCGCCACCTATATGTCGACCAGGCGCTGGAATCGCGAGCCTACGAAGACACCGCGCTGCCGATCGGATTCGGGCAGACGATTTCCAACCCCTACATCGTCGCGCGTATGGCCGAACTGGCGCGCCACGGCGAGAACGGCCACGGCCGCGAACTGGGACGCGTGCTGGAAATCGGGCTGGGCTGCGGCTACCAGGCGGCGGTGCTGGGCAAGCTGGCGCGCGAGGTGGTGTCGATGGAGCGCATTGCCCAGCTGGTCGGCAAGACCCGGGCGCGTCTGCGTGAATTGCGCGTCAACAACGTCAAGCCCAAGCACGGCGACGGCATGCACGGTGCGAAGGATTTCGCGCCCTTCGACGCCATCGTGATCGCGGCCGCATTTGCCGAGGTGCCGCACGCCCTGCTGGACCAGCTGGCCGACGGCGGGCGTCTGGTAATGCCGCTCGGCAACGCCACGCAGACGCTGTGCGTGATGGAACGTCAGGGCGATGTGTTTACCGAGCGCATGCTCGAAGGGGTGAAGTTCGTTCCCCTGCTGCCGGGCGTGGCGTGATGAAGAAGGCCACCGGGGACCGCATGCGTACGGCCTGGCTGGCAATGCTGCTGCTGGGACTGGCGGGGTGCGCGTCGACCGGGATGGCGCCGGTGGATGAACGGTCGCCGACACACCGCGCTGCCAGGCTTGAGGGGACACGCCCCGCCACGCCGCAGATCGCGCCATCCACCAACGGCCTGCATACCGTGGCGCGCGGCGATACACTGTATGCCATCGCCTTTGCCAACGGTCTCGATTACCGCGAGATCGCCATCTGGAACCAGCTCGAATCCCCCGATCGCATTCTGGTCGGCCAGGTGCTGCGCCTCACGCCGCCGGCCGGCGCGGTCGAGATCAAGCCGCTCGACGACGATCCGGCACCGAACGCCCGCCCGCTGGCCGATCCTCCCGTATTGCGTGAACCGCAGGCACAGTTGCTGGCCTATTCCGCAGCCAACTGGGCGCAGGTATCAGGTGCGCGCCCGCCCACGCCAGTGGCGCCTGCTGCGGCCAACCCGGCGCCCGCTACTTCGGCATCCGCTGCGCCAGCGCCTGCTACGGCGGTGCCCGCCGAGCCGGCTCCGGCCGCAGCCGGCTCGGTAGACGCCTGGCTATGGCCGGTGGACGGCACGCTGATCGGCCGCTTTGGCGCAGCGGGTGGCAAGGGCATCGATATCGCCGGGCCGCGCAACACGCCGGTGCGGGCCGTGGCCTCCGGCAAGGTGGTATATAGTGGCAGCGGTCTGCGCGGCTATGGCCGCTTGCTGATCATCAAGCATGCAGGCGAATTCCTCTCGGCCTATGCGCACAACGAAACCATCCTGGTCAAGGAGGGCGACATGGTGACGGCCGGACAGAAGATCGCCCTGATGGGCGACAGTGATGCCGACCGCGTCGAACTGCATTTTGAAATCCGCCGTTATGGAAAACCGCTCGACCCCCTGACCTATTTGCCGGAGCGTTCATGAGCCGCGAACCCAGCGACGAATCAGAAGAGGAACTGTCCCCCGAACCGGCCGAACCCGACGCGGAGCAGCAGGCCGTTGCAGATACCAACGAGGAGCTGGCCTCGGCCATCCTCGACGAGCCCCAGGTCGACGTGACGCAGCTGTATCTCAATGAAATCGGGCTGGCACCGCTGCTGACTGCGGAGGAGGAGGTCGCCCTGGCGCGGCGTACCGTGCAGGGCGATTTCGAGGCGCGCCAGACCATGATCGAGCGCAACCTGCGGCTGGTGGTCAATATCGCCAAGCATTACTCCAACCGCGGGCTGACCCTGCTCGACCTGGTGGAGGAGGGCAACCTCGGCCTCATCCACGCGCTGGAAAAATTCGACCCCGAGCGCGGCTTCCGTTTTTCCACCTATGCCACCTGGTGGATCCGCCAGAACATCGAGCGCGCGATCATGAACCAGTCGCGCACCATCCGCCTGCCGGTGCATGTCATCAAGGAACTCAACATCTACCTGCGCGCCAAGCGCCACCTCGAAACGCACGGCGTGACCGACGCCACCGCGGACGACATCGCCGCGCTGACCGGGCACCCGGTCGAGGACGTGCGCCGCATCATGCAATTGAACGAACGGGTCGCCTCGCTCGATGCGCCGCTCGATGTCGATCCCACGTTGTCGCTGGGCGAAGCGATCGCCGACGACAATGCGCACCTGCCGGACGAAATGCTTCAGATCGAGGAAATCGAGCACCACGTCCACGAATGGCTGACCCAGCTCAACGACAAGCAGCGCTGGGTGATCGAACGCCGCTTCGGCCTCAACAATTGCGAGGCCTGCACGCTGGAAGACCTGGCGCTGGAGCTGCAGGTCACCCGCGAACGCGTACGGCAGATCCAGATGGAATCCCTGCGCGTGCTGCGCCAGCTGCTACGGCGGCGCGGCGTGTCCAAGGACGAGCTGTTCTGACCGGGGCGGGCCGCACGCGGGCATTGCCATGATCGACTGGTCCCGGATCGATACCGTCTTCCTCGACATGGACGGCACCCTGCTCGACCTCTATTTCGACAACCATTTCTGGCGTGAGCACATGCCGCGTCGCTACGCCGAGTATCACGGGCTCGACGAGGCCGTGGCGCGAGCGCATCTCGATGCCCACTACGAACGCCACGCCGGCACGCTCAACTGGTACTGCCTCGACTTCTGGAGCAGCGAGCTCGCGCTCGACATCGTGCAGCTGAAGGAAGAGGTCGTCCACCTGATCGCGGTGCGCCCGGACGTGCCCGCGTTCCTGCAGGCCGTGCGCGCGTCCGGGTGCCGGATCGTGATGGTGACCAACGCCCATCCCAAGAGCCTCGGCCTGAAAATGCGCGAAACCCGCATCGACACCTGGTTCGACGCCTTGATCTCGTCGCATCAGGTCGGCTTGCCCAAGGAGCATCCGGATTTCTGGGAGGGTCTGCAGGCCATCGAGCCGTTCGACAGGACGCGCACGCTGTTCGTCGACGACAGCCTGCCGGTGCTGGAGAGTGCTAAGGCCTACGGCATCGCGCAGCTGCTGGCGGTATGCAATCCGGATTCGCGGCAGCCGGACAAGGATACGGGCGAGTTCCCCGGCATCACCAGCTTTGCGCAGGTGATGCCGGGCTGAGCCCCCGTCTGCGACGGCATTGAGGGCGCGATAAATCGCGGTGCGCTCCGCCGCGATCGAAGCCGGAAAGCGCGGCGGGGGTGCAGGTGAGGCTCAGTAGTAGCGGACCTGGCCCTGCGAGATTTGCACCATGTGGCGGTCGAATGCGCGGAAGGTGAACGACACCGGACGCTCGGCGTATTCCATCGTGCGCTTGCGCAGGATTTCAATGGCTATCTGCTCGCCGAGCCGCAGGCTGCGGGTGTTGTCGCTGCGCCAGTGGACGCCCCCCATCGAGCGGCCCATCGCGACGTTGCTTGCGATCTTGTTGAGTTCGCCGCCGACAGTGATCTTGTCGGCGTCCGGCCCGCAATAGGGCTGCGGGTCGCAGAAATCCTCGCCTTTCTTTCGCGCACCGGGCTGAAGCAGCCCTTGGATTGCGCCCGGATCCTTGGTGCGGCCATCGAGCATGGCGCGATCCAATATGGGATTCAACAAGGCGTCCTCATCGAACCAGGCTTTCAGCACTGTGACGCAGGCACCCGCGACGGTCGCGTGGCCCGCACCATAGGCGGGGTGCGGAGGCGAGCCGGCAGAGAACGCCATGGGCAGAAACAGCGTCCCGGTCTTGCTGCCGTTCAGCTTGGCGTTGTGTGTCTGCACCGCTTTTGCCGCGTCGGTCGTAGAAACCCAAGCAGGCAGACCATAAAGCCGCTTTTCCCCCTTGTGTCCGTTGAACTGCATCTGCGCAAGGCCGCCGTAAACCTCGGGTCGTGCCCGGCGATGCACCAGCCATTTCTGACGCCACACGACCTTGAGCGAGCGGCTTGCGACTTCAGAAACCAGCGTGAGCAGATCGGGGCCACCCAAAGAGGCGAAGCCGCCCTCCCGCGTGTAGAGATTACCCTTGTAGGGGTTGCCATTGTCGAGTGGCGCGCTGATCGCGTCGAGAAATAGCGCGGCATTGAAGTAGGCCTGGTGGAGTGCATCGCGATTCACGAAGCGCGCGAGGTCGCGCATGGTCGAGATGTAACGAGTCACTTTGGGATAGTAGTTTTCGCGCCCGGCGAGTTGGTCGCCGTAGAAATTGCATACGCCGTAGCTGCGTCCGAACTTGTCCTTGCCGGTGTTTTGTGCGCGCAGCCAGTCTTCGTGATTGGTGAGGAAGTCCTTGCCCATGATGTAAGGCGTTTGTCTTGGGTTGATGGTTTGCGTGCCGTAAGGAACCGGGCGAAGGAAAAACTGGCTTACCAATGGACCATATTGTTCGTCGTGCAGACCGCAACGGAACAGCGTGGCGCGTTCGATGGCCAGGCGTTCGCCGCAAGGGCAATCGTTCTTGCTGACAGTCTCGAAAGGCAAGTCGAGTCCCAGCCGCAAACCACCCTCGATCTTTGCATCTGCATCGAGTGCAATGCCGAAAACTTTTTTGAGTTCGTTAACGGCGTAGCCAACCAGGTCGCGATCATCCTGGTCGACCTTGACGCATGGGTCCTTGGATTTGCACGGCGGCTCGAACGCGAGCAGCGGAACGTCTCGCAGCAGTGCCATCCAGTAGAGCTCGGTCATCTCTGCCGCGGTGCTTGCGCTGAGAATTCCCGGGGCGGGCGGCATGTCGAGCGCCTTGGGGTCGGGGCCGTGGTCTTCGCTCGCGGCGCCTGCCAACGGGCTGGTAAAGGCTGCACCGGATTGAGTGGCGTTCGGGTCGGCGCCCGGTGCGAAATCCGGCGTCAGCGGCCCGCGCGGAACCAGCTCGAAACTCTCGGGAGAGCCCGCCTCGACCTTGAGGCAGGTCTGTTTGAAAACCTTGTAATCGTCTGCAATGACTTCCCCATAATCGTTGTGGGGAAGTGTCTTGTGGAAGTTTCCGATATAGGGAAACGGGTCTGTGGCGACGTTCTCGTCGGCGTTTGGTTTGGGGAAAGTCACTTTGATCTCCTTTGGTCGTGGTCAAAAATGAATTTCTCCGCAAGTATTGGTATGGCCTCCGCTCGTAATGGTTATGCGAGAACATTACAGCATTTCGATGGTTTCCGGCAGACGTGGCTGTCAGGGGGCACGGCTTGCCCGGACCAGGGCCCTCAAACCGGCTCGATCAGCACCGCCGCCCCCACGCTCCGCCCCTCCGCCGCCAGAATGTTGTAGGTGCGGCACAACGCACCGATATCCATCACTTCCAGCCCGATGCGCGCCTCGATCAGCGCGCGTGTGAGCGACGGGTGGGGAAAGCGCAGCCGGGTGCCGGTGCCGAGCAGCAGGATGTCCAGTTCACGCCGGGCGACCCATTCGAAATGGGCGGCGGTCAGCGCGTCGAAACCCAGTCCGACCCAGGGGGCGATCTCGACGCCGCGGGAGGTCAGCAGCAGGCTGGCTTCGTGGCGATGGCCGTTGATGAGGACATGATCCTGGCCATAGCCGGTAAACAACAGCTGGCTGGCGTCGGCGTTGAGGTGCAGTTTCATGGTTCAACCTTAGCAGATTCGCCCCGCATGCGCGTCGCAAGGGCGCCCGGGGCGCCCGGTTTTGTTTGCCGGGGCAGGGCGCCTCCGGTAAAATCGGACGTTTCCCAAGGCGTTGTTTTGCCTTGGTTTTACGCAGGTTGACCAGGAAGATCGCCGTGACGGCCGACAACAAGCCACGCTTACGCACCATCCATAAATCGTCCAAGCTCGACAACGTCTGCTACGACATCCGTGGCCCGGTGATGGCGCGCGCCCGGCAGATGGAAGAAGAAGGCCAGCGCATCATCAAGCTGAACATCGGCAATCCGGCGCCGTTCAGCTTCGAGGCGCCCGAGGAAATCGTGCAGGACGTGATCCTCAACCTGCCGAACGCGTCGGGCTACAGCGACTCCAAGGGGCTGTTCGCGGCGCGCAAGGCGATCATGCACGAGACCCAGCGCAAGGGCATCGCCGGCGTCACGATCGACGACATCTTCGTCGGCAACGGGGTGTCCGAGCTGATCGTGATGGCGATGCAGGCGCTCTTGAACAATGGCGACGAAGTGCTGGTGCCCGCACCCGACTACCCGCTGTGGACCGCCGCGGTGAGCCTGGGCGGCGGCAAGCCGCGCCACTATCTGTGCGACGAGGGCGCCGGCTGGCTGCCCGACCTGGACGACATCCGCGCCAAGATCAGTCCCAACACGCGCGCCATCGTCATCATCAACCCGAACAATCCGACCGGCGCGCTGTATCCGACCGAACTCTTGCTGGAGATCATCGAGATCGCGCGGCAGCACCAGCTGATTGTCTACGCCGACGAAATCTACGACAAGGTGCTGTACGACGGCGTGGTGCACACCTCGATCGCCTCGCTGGCCGACGACGTGCTGATCGTCACCTTCAACGGCCTGTCGAAGAACTACCGCGCCTGC
>JAJZRT010000182.1:1548-7302 GCA_021802595.1 Pseudomonadota bacterium | reverse complement strand
CGGCGTCGGCCTCGCTGCGTGCCCACGCCAGCAGCCGGGCCTGGTGCGCCGGGTCGAGATGGGTCAGCGGCTCGTCGAGCAGCGCGATGCGCGGCGCCTGCACCGCGAGCTGCGCCAGCCGCGCGCGCTGGCGCTCGCCGCCGGAGAGGGTGCCGAGCGGGCGGTGGGCGAGGTCGGTGAGTTCCCAGGCGGCGAGACAGTGGGCAAGGTCTGCCATGCCGTTCGTCCTGAGCTTGTCGAAGGACGGGTTCAATGTTTCCCTGAACGGGTAGCGCCCAAGCGCTACAAAGTCGGCCACGCAGCCGAAGAACTCGCCTTCGTCGCCCTGCGGCAAGAGGCCGATGTGCTGCGCGCGGGTGAGCGGCGGCAGGCCGGCCACCGGCTGACCGTCGAGCATGACCTGCCCCGACGCGGGAAGGGTAAGCCCGGCCAGCACCGCCAGCAGCGTCGACTTGCCGGCGCCGTTGGCGCCGAGGATGCCGAGCACTTCGCCGGGTTCGAGCGCGAGGTCGAGCGCATCGACCAGCGTGCGGGTGCCGGCGTGGAGGGAGAGTTGCTGGGTGGTCAGGCTCATGGACAGGTTGCTAGTGAGAGACAACGTGTTAGCTCAGGAGCGCGAAGCCGGCTTGCCGGCGTCCCACTGGGGCGGCGGATAGGTCACATCTAGTCAACTTTCAACTCCTTGCGGGCAACCCGCCGCATTTCCTTCAAGCATTTGTCGACCGCCATAATTTTCAATTCCAAATGCTCTTGCCACCATTGGGTCTTAGTCGAATCGTCCAGTTCTTTGAATAAGACATTTAGCAAATCTACTGCTTCATCGCAGATCACGAAAACTCCGAGATCCCTGTGCAATCGAAGTTGGCCGATGGCTTCCTGCATCTCCTTTGTGAGGCGCGCATCACCTTCTTCAGGCAGGTCTTTGTCTCTGAGAGCGAACTGTAAGTTGGTATCGGCATGTTCTCTCACATGATGTAACGCCCTGATGATTTCCGAGTACGCGTCGCTCCGACGTTCCCACCATTTCTCAGAGTAGAAACGGCGAAGCGCCAGTCGGACCGTAAGCACTGCCGTAACCACTGACACGAAAATGGCAGATGCAAGCCCGGCAACCACCTGCGACCAGTTCATTTATGCCTCCTGTGCCTTAACTTTGGAGGAAATGAGGCGGCTGAATCTTAGGTGCCAGCCTATGAGACCTCTGCAAGCGCGTCACTAATCATTGTCCATGCCTTCTCAGGGGACAATGGTAGGCGCAGCGACTCATGGAGCTTGGCGGAACGTGCCAAGAAATCGGTCTGTACTTGCTGAGGCGACTGGCCGCTCAACTTTATCGACTTTGCGGCCAAAGCCAACACCATGGGTGCCATGCCGTTTGGGTCAATGGAAAATGGCGGAAATTCTTCTAAAAGTTTCGGATCATCAATCAAGCCACTATTGCTCGGATTGTTCAGATCCAAGTAGCAAACCTCAAGATAAAACGGTAAGCCTCGTGCATCGCGGTGTGTCCGGAGGATGGCATCCGCCATGTCCAGCGTATCGTTTCTGTATAGCCCCCACTTGCCAGCTTGGGCATGCTTAAGGCGATCCTTGTTTAACAAGCTCCAGATCACATCCGGGGCAACCTACGCAGCCTTCAACATGAACTCGACCTTGATCGCATCGAAAGGGAACTCGATCTTGCCCTCCGGCGTGCGGTTGAGGATGCCGGCCTCCAGCAGGGCGGTGACGTCGCCGTGCACGGCCTTGACGTCGCGCCCGGCGCGCCGGGCGGCTTCGCGGATGGAGACGGGGCCCGCGCCGCACAGGGCCTTGAGCAGCTCCCAGCGCTTGGCGGTAAGTACTCGCCAGAGCAGCTCGGGCGTGGCGAAGCTGATGCGGGCGGATCGCTGGGGTTTGCCCGTCTTCCAGGCCTGCACGAAGTCCGTCATCGCGTCTGAAGGCGAGCGGACGTCAAGCGTCACGGTTTTCATCGTTCCACCTCTCAATGTCATGTTGGAAGTCGGCAATCAGTTGCTCGGGCGTTGTGAAGGCGTAGGCGCGCTCGGCTCCGTCAACATGTCTGTGATCGCCTTTCCCCGCTTCGTTGTCGTAACGGAGAACACATACGCCATGGACGACGTAAGCAAGCCGATACTTGAAGCCATGGACCGATCCTTCGATGGGTTTGGGAAGCCGCCACAATACGAGTTCCGCGAAAGCCGACTCGGAGTATGCGATGCGCGTGGAGACGAGCTGGACAGCCTTCATGTTGGAGACGATAACAACATGCCGGGCGTGTTGTCAAATACTCCAACAATGTGCCTGCGGCCCTGCAAGCCTGACTTCGGGAAACGCCGAACAGGTCCTTCGACAGGCTCAGGACGAACGGCAACTTGTTCAGTGTTCTCTCACGGCCTGCGCAGCAGCCACAGCATCATCGGCACGCCGAGCAGCGCGGTCAGCACGCCCACCGGCAGTTCGCGCGGTTCGATCACGGTGCGCGCCAGCGCGTCGGCGAGCACCAGCAGGCTGCCGCCGGCCAGTGCGGCGGCGGGCAGCAGGGTGCGGTGGCCGGCGAAGCCGAGCTTGCGCAGCGCGTGCGGCACCATCAGGCCGACGAAGCCGATGCTGCCGGCCTGCGCGACGACCAGCGCGGTGCAGGCGCCGGCCAGCCCGAACAGCATCCAGCGCGTGGGCGCGACCGCGACGCCGAGCGACGCGGCTTTCAGTGACGACAGCTGCAACACGTCGAGCCGCCGCGAGAGCCCCAGCGCGACGGCGACAGCCAGCAGCAGTGCGGCCCACAACAATGCCGGCTGGTCGGTCCACGCCAGGTCGCCCATCAGGAAGAACAGCATGCCAGGCAGGCGCTCGGCCGGCGCCACGCTCAGCACCAGGGCGATCAGGGCGCCGAAGCCCGCCGCCAGCATCACCCCGGCGAGCAGCAGCGGTGTGTGGTCGCGCGCCAACAGGCGGCCGCCGAGCGCGGCGGCGAGACCCAGCGCCAGCAGGCTGCCGGCGAATGCCAGCGCCGACACCCATGGCCACGCCAGCCCGGCGGCCATGCCCAGCAGCGCCAGCAGACCGGCGCCGCCGGAGATGCCGAGCAGATAGGGTTCGGCCAACGGGTTGCGGAACAGCGTCTGCATCAGCGCACCGGCCAGCGCCAGCAGGCCGCCGCAGGCGAACGCCGCCGCCACGCGGGGGCCGCGCAGTTCGGTGAGGATCTGCAGCGCCAGCGCATGGTCGTCCGGCAATGCGCCGGCCGCCAGGCCCAGCGCCAGAGCCAGCAGCGCGGTGAGCCCGAGCAGCAGCAGTTTGGTGGCGGCAGACAGGGCGGGCCTTATTTGTTTTGGCCTTCGACGGGCCTGTCCTGAGCGGCGCCGAAGGGCTCAGGCCGAACGGTGGTGGCAGCTTCCGGCAGCACGGTGACGCGCTTCATCACCACCGGATCGAGGGGGACATCGTCGTAGGGCCCGCGGCTGCCGCGCGGCACCGCGACGATGGCGTCGGCCACGTCCATGCCGCCGACCACCTGGCCGAACACGGCGTAGCCCCAGGTGTCGTAGCTCTTGCCCCGATGGTCGAGAAAGGCGTTGTCCGCGACGTTGATGAAGAACTGCGAAGTGGCCGAATCGGGCGCGTCCATGCGTGCCATCGCCAGCGTGCCGCGCAGGTTCTTCAGGCCGTTGTCCGCCTCGTTGGGGATCGGCGCGCCCTTGGGTTTGTCGGCCATGTCCGGCGTCATGCCGCCGCCCTGGATCATGAAGCCGGGGATCACGCGGTGAAACACGGTGCCGTCGTAGTAACCGCTCTTCACGTAGCCGAGGAAGTTCGCCACCGACCTGGGCGCGTTTCCGGGAAACAGCTCGACCGTGATGTTGCCCTTGCTGGTTTCGATCAGCACGCGAGGATTGGCGGGCTGGCCGGCCGCCGGGGCGGTGGAGACGGTCTGCCTGCCGGGCTCGCTGGCGCCGCAACCGGACATGCCGAGCAGGACCGCGCCGAGAAACAGCGCGGCGGAAAACAGGGAAGGGCGGGTCATCGATACGCTCCGGACAAAGGGTGGAGGGCATTTTACCGGCGGGAACCGGGTGGCCCAACACAACTGTTTTTTACAAGACCGTTCGGGCTGAGCCCTTCGACGCAGCTCAGGACAGGCTTGTCGAAGCGCTGTGTGGATCGCTAAGGAAGCGCTGAACAAGTCCTTCGACAAGCTCAGGACGAACGGCAAGTTGTTGATTCCGTTCGTGGTGAGCTTGTCGAACCATGAGCGGAATCAACTTGTTCAGCGCATCCCTAAGAGGCTTCGATCGTTCGACAGGCTCACGACTCAGCGCGAACGGTCTGTGGTCATTCAGGCTGCAGGCAGCGCTCGATCGTCGCACGCACGGTATCGAGCGGCTGGCAGCCGTTGCAGACCCCTTGCAGTTGCGCGTCCTGCTGCACGATCAGGGTGGGAAAGCCGCGTACGCCGGCCTGCCGTGCCTGCCTGAAATGCGCCTGGGTCCGGACGCGCGCGGCGTCGCTGTCGAAATCGCGTACAAAAGTCTCGCCATCCACGCCGAGTTCCGCCGCCAGATCGGCCAGCACGCCAGTCTGCGTCACGTCGCGTCCGCCGGCATAAAACGCGGTCTGGATGGCCTTGAACAGGGGGAATATCCGGGAGGGATCGATTCCGCCGACCGTCACCACCGCGCGGCAGGCCGGTTCGGTGTCGTACACGAAGCCTTCGGGCAGCGCGCCGTCGAAGCGGAAGGGCCGGCCGGTGCGGGCCTGCACCGCGCGCCAGTGATGCAGGATGTCCTCGCGCTGCGCGGCGGTCATCGGGGTGGTCTCGTGCCGCAGGCCACCCAGTACCAGCGCGATTTTCATGCGCGCGCGATAGTCGTCGCGCAGGGTTTCGATCACCTGGGAAAAGCCCCAGCACCACGAACACATCGGATCGGCGAAATACCAGAGGATGGGGGAATTCATGTCGCAGTGCCTGCCGCGGAAGGACAGCTCACAGCATAGGCGATCAATGCGTCAGGGCTTCGGCGCGTCATCCGGCTTGGGCGGGGTGTCGTCGTCCATGAGCACGTTGTGTGCAGGGCCTTCGAGGTCGTCGAACTGGCCGCTCTTGGCTGCCCACAGCAGGAACCAGGCGATGAGGCCGACCAGGACAAGACTCAATGGGATAAGCAGAATGATGACGTCCATCTCAGGCGTGTGCCTCCCGTGTCCTGGGGCCGGCCGTCTGGCCAGTCTGTTTGAAATCCGCGAGCCGCAGTGCATTCAGCACCACCAGCAGCGAACTGGCCGACATGCCGATGCCGGCGATCCACGGCGTGACGTGGCCGAGGGCGGCGGCCGGGATGGCGACGAGGTTGTAGGCGAGCGCCCAGCCCAGGTTCTCGCGGATGATGCGCTGCGTCTTGCGGGCGAGCATGACGCCATCAGCCAGTGTGCCGAGCCGGCTGCCGAGCATCACCATGTCGGCGGCGGCCTGCGCGACGTCGGCGCCTTCGCCCATGGCGATCGATACCTGGGCACCGGCCAGCACCGGCGCGTCGTTGATGCCGTCGCCCACCATGGCGACGATGCGGCCTTCGTTCTGCAGCGCCTTGACGTAGGCGAGCTTGTCCTCCGGCAGCGCGCCGGCGTGCCAGTCGGCGATGCCGAGCTGCTGCGCGGTGGTCCGCACCGCCGCCTCGGCATCGCCGGACAGCAGGTGCAGTCGCAGCCCCTGCGCCTGCAGGGCGGCGAGCGCGGTCGGGGCATCCGCCCGCG
>JAJZRT010000182.1:0-1538 GCA_021802595.1 Pseudomonadota bacterium | reverse complement strand
AACCAGGCGATCAGCTCGTCGCCTTCGGACAGCGCGACCCAGCTGGCGCCGCCGTCCGGCTCGGGCGGTGCAGGGGGCGTCCCGCCGGGCGAGGCAAAGGCCGGCGCACCCAGCCGGTATACGCGGCCTTCGATCGTGCCTTCGACGCCGCGTCCGGGCGTGTTGCGGATGGCGCTGGCACTGAATCTTGAACCACCGGGTTTTCCAAAGTCTCCGTTCGCCCTGAGCCTGTCGAAGGGCATCTCCGAGTGGTCACGGGGCTTCGACAGGCCTGTCCTGAGCGAAGCCGAAGGGTCCGGCCCGAACGGCGGTTGAGATGTGTCACCATTTACGGAAGTCCCGATGGCCGCTTCGCGTAAAGCCTTGGCAATGGGATGTTCCGAGCCGGCTTCGAGCGCAGCGGCGATGGCGCCGACTTCGCGCTCGCTGCGTCCGCCCAGCGGC
The DNA here is from genome assembly GCA_021802595.1 of Pseudomonadota bacterium. The sequence goes on along the minus strand of JAJZRT010000182.1, from coordinate 1,094 downwards.
ACCACACGACGCACGGAAAGACGGCCGTGGGTGAGGGTGCCGGTCTTGTCGAACACCAGGTCGGTGGCGCGCGCCAGGGTTTCCAGCGCATGGCCGCGCGTGGTCAGCAGCCCCAGACGCGTGAGCCGGCCGGTGGCGGTGGTGAGCGCGGCCGGCGTGGCGAGGCCGAGCGCACAGGGGCAGGTGACGACAAGCACCGACACCACGATCCACAACACTTTCGAGGGATCGATGACGTACCAGGCGATGCCGACCAGCCCGGTGATCAGCAGCAGCAGACCGACGAACCAGGCGGCGGCACGGTCGGCCAGCTGGCCGATGCGCGGCTTTTCGCTCTGGGCGCGGTCGAGCAGGCGCACGATGGACGCCAGGCGGGTGTCGGCGCCGAGCCGGTCGATCTGGACCACCAGCGGACTGGCCTGATTGAGGCTGCCGCCGGCCACTCTTGCGCGGGCACTTTTGGACACCGGCAGTGATTCGCCGGTGAGCATGGCTTCGCTCACCGCGCTGTTGCCCTCGATCACCACGCCATCGGCGGGCAGCGTCTCCCCGGGGCGCACCAGCACATGGTCGCCCAGCACCAGTCGTGCCACCGGCACCTTTTCCTCGTCACGTGAGGGCCAGTTGGGCAGGCGTGTGGTGGTGGCCGGAATGAGCTTCACCAATTCCTCCACGGCGGCGCCGGCGCGGCGGCGTGCGTTCATTTCGAGGAAGCGTCCGGTCAGCAGCAGGAAGATGAACATGGCGACCGAGTCGTAGTACACCTCGCCGTGTCCGGAAAACGTGCTGTAGATGCTGGCGATGAAGGCGGTGGCCACGCCCAGCGTCACCGGTACATCCATGCCCAGCGTGCGGCGTTTGAGATCGCGCCAGGCGCCGAGAAAGAACGGCCACGCCGAATAGCCCACCACCGGGATGGTGAGGATCAGGCTCGCCCAGCGCATCAGCAGCCGGATGTCCGCGCTCATGTCGGTGGCGGTGTAGCTCGGCAGCGCGTACATCATCACCTGCATCATGCCGAGCCCGGCGATCGCCAGCCGCTTGATCGCGGTGTTGCGCTCGCGTTTGTAGATGTCGTCCGAGCGGCCGGGGTC